>JAAZKM010000026.1 GCA_012799835.1 Candidatus Methanofastidiosia archaeon | reverse complement strand
TAATTCGTAACGTTTTTATTAAGCAATTTCTGCTATATTGGCAGTATTTTATGGGATTTATAAATGTTATGGTAAGTCAATTTTTCATCATTTAGTGTCATCTGCCAATATTATCCAAACTACATTGCTAAGACTAACAATGAGTTCTTTACCTGTGGAACCACCGATATCTGTTACATCACCAAGACATATCATATCTTCATCGAAATCTATTAACTTTCCTTTAAAGATACTGCCATCAATTGACACTACTAGTTTTTTACCATCATAGTATTCTAGTTTTTTTAATAGTAACTTCGACAGGGTATCACCGGAATTGAATATTTAGAAAATAGGTATTTAAGTGTTTTTATTGTTAGTGGTCTTTCATTAATCTAAATGCCAATAGAAGTAAAATAATAACGATTTTGTGGATCTCTTATAACATATCCTTTTTTGTGCATCCAATCTAAGAGATTCTGAAGATCATATTCATCCTTAAATAAATTAGTCGATTTTACTTCAAGGAATATTTCAAAAGTGGTGAGATAAGGAGTATTAATTAAAGTGGCTTGAACGACATTATACCTCTCATCCGATTCATAGCTTTTTATGGAATCTATTTCCTTTTTAATTAAAGGCTCTCCTATCAATCTTTCAAAGTTATCAAGTGTGATTTTTCTTGAATCTTTTAGGTGTTTTTTTGTTATCTCATCCTTATCTTCGGCTCTTGCAAAAGACTGAGCCAGTCTCTTGATATTTAAGCTAGTTTCATTTATTATTGGGCGAATTATCGTTTCTCGTGTTGTTTCCTGTTTGATTATATCTGATAAAAGGACATCATAATCTTTAGACAACAAATTCATAATACTTCTGTAATTTTTACTAAAATTTTTTCCATCCATAGGATAAATGTAGTGTGCGTGTACAATTTGTATCCATAAATTTTCGTCAATAGATTTCAGTAGCGGTCGAATATACATATCATCTTCAGTTAATAGTTGATCGATATCTGCAAGAGTTATTTCCGTATAGGTAAAATTCTTAAAAGTTTGCAAAATCTTCTGTCTTCGGGTTCCGTCATTTACTTTAATTGAAGAAAATACAGAGTATTCTCCTTCAAAATTTTTCCTCTCCAATAAAAATTGATGTAGTTTAGTATAATTATCAGAATAAATTCTTGTGAGAAGATTATGGCCAACTTTAGGTTTTTCTGCAATTTTATAATGAAATGTGTTTGAGTCAAAACTTATCCCATTAATGGCCTTTTTTGGGGGATCCATAGATCTATACTCTGGTGGCACCATTAACTGAATTATCTTCATTAATTCAATTGCAAGCTTTGAATTCCATGAAAGAGATGATAAAGATATACCGCCCACTTTTCCATCATATGGTGCACTTAGAATAGGGGCTTGGAATGATCTTGAAATCTCTTTGTCCAAAGGTAAGTTTTCTATGAATAGATTCTCAATTAATCTTTTTTCGTAAGGAACATCTAAGTAAACAGAATCTGTTGGCAACTCTTCCCATTCTTCAATTAAGATAGCAGATTCACATTTGTTTAGCTTCTCATTAAAAATATATGTTTTTTTTGATTTAATAATGTTGATTAGACTATATTCTTCAGGTATCTTTTTATCATTAGGGATTAGTCCTACGTTAATCGCAATTGGGGTATTATAAAGGGCAGATAACCCTATTGATTTAGAATTGGTCTGAGATTCAATAGCCACGTTCCAAGAGGAATCCATAGATACGGGTACAACATAAAGAGATATCTCTTTCAAGTATTTTTTATTATCAGATCGATTAAAGTCCTTATACCATTCTTTTACCTTGCAAATCCTTTTCTTTTCATATTCTAAAAATTCAATGTTGAGATACGCTCTTTCCCAAGGATAGCAAGAGTGGGTGGTGTTTTTTTTCCATATGTAATAGTCATTTACCCTCAAATATTCTTGAGCCACCATTATATCTTAAATTTATTATTTGAAGATGTATATAAATATAGCACGTTCTAATTATCTTATAATAGTAACAATATTTATTTAAGTAAATGCGTCCAATTTCAATTGGTAGACAGAATGGTTATTTTTGAGCATAAGAGAATTAATGGAAAATTGGTTGTTGTTTCTTTTGACTATAATGGAGGTATTTTTTCAAATGTAGTCATATCAGGTGATTTTTTTGCCTTTCCTGAGGAGGAAGTAGATAACTTAGAGAAATCAATTAATGGGAGGAGTTTTTTAGAATTAGAAGATATATTGGAAAGATTTTTTACTTCTAACGTTCGAGTGTATGGAATAACAAAAGAAGATTTAACGGAAATTTTCAGGAGAGCCATCAATGGAAACTAAGAACTTATGTTATCCCTCTAAAAAATCATTCCCAAGTATCTCAATCACAGGAGAAGAATGTCATTTTACGTGTACCCATTGTAATCATAAATATTTAAGGTATATGATACATGTTACTCAGGAAAATCTATATCAAAAAGCAATTGAGCTTCACAACAAAGGAGTTAAAGGATTTCTTATTAGCGGTGGTTTAGATGAAAACGGTAAAGTTCCAGTTGATTATTCAATTCTTGAAAAAATTAAGCGGGAGACATCTTTAATTATTAATCTCCATTCTGGATTTTTAACTAAAGAAGATGCCAAGAATATTAAAAAAAGTGGGATAGATGCCGTATCGGTTGATTTTGTCGGAAGTAATGATACAATTAAAAATATACTAAAGATGCCATTTAAAGTTTCAGACTATGAAAATACTGTAAGATATTTAGTTGAAGAGGGTGTTAACGTTGTTCCACATATATGTGTGGGGCTAGACAGGGGAAAAGTTATTGGAGAGTATAATGCAGTTGAGATTTTAAAAAAGTATCCAATCAATTCACTTACCCTACTTGTTCTTATTAAAAACGAATTTAAAGATAAAGATAATATAATATACGATATCGAATCGATAAAGGAATTTTTTCTTCATGTGAGAAAGTCTTTTCCCGACACAATACTTTCATTAGGTTGCATGAGACCTAGGATACGTGAATTAGACGAAATAGCCCCAATATTTGATAACATTGTAAATCCATCAAAAAATATGATTAAATTTATAAGAAACAAGGAAAGTATTGTCATAACGAAAGTATGTTGTTCTGTATGTTAGTGGTCTTATGAAAAATATACCAAGCTTGAAAAACAGCACAGAATTAAAAAAAATTCTAAAATGTGTATTTGATTTAACCGATCTAGAGGCTAACATTATTTTGATGTTGCCTTTAGAGGGTATGAGGGTGAGAGAGATCCAAGATATCCTTGCGAAAGACAGAACAACTATCCAAAAATCATTGAAAAATTTAGTTAAGAAAGAGCTTGTTTTTAGAGAATCTAAATGTTGTGTTCAAGGAAAAAGAGGAAGGTACTTTGTCTACAAATCTCTAGAACGAGATCTAATTAGAAAACGAATTTTGACAAATATCGATATTTGGTACACAGATCTCAAAGAGTCCGTCAAATCTCTTTGAGATTATATGAAATAAATATCACACCAAAGATTTTTAAGTGATTATGTTTTTTTGAAATTTAGGTGAATAACATGGGAACAAATACAATTGAATTAACAGATGAAAATTTTGATCAAGAAGTATTGAAATCCACTAAACCAGTTATAGTTGATTTTTGGGCTTCATGGTGCGGTCCATGTCAAATGATCGCTCCAGTTATCGAAGAGGTTGCGGGAGAGTACCCTGAGTGGAAAGTTGGGAAACTAGATGTTGATAAGAGTATGACTATAGCTCAGAGATACGGAATTAGAAGCATTCCAACGATTGCAATTTTCAGAAATGGACAGGTATTCGACACTATAATCGGTTTTGTGCCTAAAGAAGAACTTGTAAAAAGAATACAAAAAAACGTATAATTTTTTTTTAATACTTTTCTATTATACTTTTTAAGATAAACAAATTAAAGAATGCTCCATCTTATAGTTGTAAATACTGGCCCTCTAACATCAATTTTTCCTTTTCCCCTTAGATATTGATGGATATAAGTCGGTAAAGTTATGTTAATGTCAGAAATACTTCGGACTATAGGAATTCTTTCCTCATACTCCCCATATTCTTTTGTAGATTCAATCTTTGAAATAACTTTCCTAAAAAATGCCTCGAGATATGATATATTTGTATCCACACCATTTTTTATTATTTTAAGTGAATTTTCATCTTTAGAATCTGGAAGTAATCCCACCATTGCTTTTTCATATACATATATTTGATTAAATCCCGCGGGCCCAATTAACTTCGTATTGTTTTCAGGTTCAACTATTTTGATTTCTATTTTTTTACCTAGAAACTCGCCTTTATAAGAAATGAATTCACATGGAGACTGTGCATCTTTATTTTGCTTTGCAGTTTCAAGTAAAATCTTTAACAATTTTTCTCCATCTGGAGTATTAATGTTTTGAATAAATTCAATAGATTTTGCTATGTCTTGATCTGAGAAATCAACTTTGTAAAATTGTGGGTATATGAGTTCTCGAATATCATTTATTTTGTTTCGAATCATTGTTATTCTCTCAGCACCTTGACCTATATTCAAAACATCATATGGGATTTTATATTTCTTTAAAACATCCTTCGAATAAAGTCCAAAGTCGGCGATTTCAATCCAATCCCCTAATTTAATGAATGCCTCATGCTCAGTTCCGGCCTCATAGTAACTTGCACTCCTTTTTTTAACAACAAACTTTACCTTATCAAATCCTAGTCTTTCTGCAAAATTTGTAACAATTTCTTTTCCTAATTCAGGTGTTAGTTCCTTATCCATGACCACGCATGATGCAGAGAAATGACTTCTAAGATGGGTCTGATCTTCTCTTTGCTCACGTCTGAAACATCTATCAATTGAAAATAGCTTCAAGGGTAATTCACTTCTGCCAGCAAGTGCTTGCAACGTAATAAACCATCCTGACGTCATATGTGATCTTAAAGTAAGATTTGTTGGAACAGGTATTAACTCTTTAAATTCTTTGAAAAGATCTAATATCTTCTCAGAAGACTCAAAATCTATACCCAGTCCTTTTGAAATCGATTCAACAAAATCATCGCCTTCTATATTTCCTCTCTTGTAATCTTGGAGGACTCTCTCCAAATTCCTACTTCTTCTCTCATCAAGTTCTACGAATTGTGAAATCTTATCCTTGACTTCCTTTGAAAGACCAACGTTTGGTCTTGGAAGCCCAGCAAGATAGTATACCCTATCTAATATGGCAGGAGTTTCAGACCCCCATTGTTTATACATGTCTTCATCAGTTATAAATAAAGGATTGAAAACTTCATCAAAATCAAGATCAAGATAAATATGTCTAAGCATGGATATTGTTTCTTCTAGAGCATGCGGTTTACCCATAAACTAATCCCTCTCCTGGCTCAATCTCTTTCTTTACTGAAACTGTAGGTATAGAAACAGGAGATGGAACATTAATATCCTTAGAAACACCTACGGCTTCAACAAAACATCTGTACAATATCGAATTGTGAATGAAAAGAAATTTATCAGTATCAAGTCTCTTTTTTTCTCTCCATTCATTAATTAGCCCCTCTTTATCAGGCCCATCAAAAATAAAAACACCTTCAATTTTAATTGAACAAACATTGGGGGTGTAATTACAGCAGAAAACAAACTCTACAAAAACATTGTGATTATTGCTAGAATACACATCTGTTAAAGTCAAGTTACTTGAGATACTAACAGATGGCGCCCCTTCATCAACTCGGATGAATCTTTTTGCTTCTATGCCAGTTAAAACTACGCCCCCCATAGTATCAACCAAATGTAAGGAGTATTATATATAAGATTAACTTATAGTATTAATTTCTAGATAATAAAATTACACGCGAGTCTTTTGCAAAATCAATAGATTTATACCCTGTTTTTTCCTCCAATTCTTTGCAAAACGCTAGGACATCTTCAAACATGGGCATATTTTCAACTTCAAGTCTCTTTCTAGAGTAACCAACAAACATGTATGCCTTAGCTTCAATGTAGTCAGGATTTGTTTTTTCTATTAATTCTGAATACCCTTCAATGTCCCCCATATTAAAGTCTTTTACAAGTGTCAGCCTGAGAATTCTTCTTTTTGTTTTAATCTTTTGAAGGAGTTCTAAAGATTCATTCAATTTTTCCCAACCATCTTTTATTTGGGGATTGCATATATGTTCATATATCTCTTTTGTAGGCGCTGGAAGTGTAATGTAAAGATTATCTGGATAACTATCCATTGAAGATAAAACATCGGGGGTGGTACCATTTGTAACAAGAAATGTAGAAAATCCTCTTTTTCTAAATTCTTCGATGAGTCCGGATAAGTCCGGATAAAGTGTAGGTTCGCCTGCTAATGAAATTGCAACGTTTGTTGGATTCTCTGCTTCTTTTAATTTATTTATGTCAACTTTCTCAAGAAATCCGTGGTACCCAGAAAGGAGTTCTCTTTGAGCAGCTATACATCCCTCAACTATTGCCTCTGGAACTTCATAATCAAGGGGTGGATCTTCATTATACTCGACAGGTCTCCAACAGAACAAACATTTATGGGTGCACCATGCAACAGAAGGAGTCATTTGAAGACATCTGTGGCTTTCAATGCCATAGAATCTCTGTTTATAACACACCCTATTTTCAACTAAACTTTTCTTTGTCCAGTGGCAGATTTTTACTGCACTATGTGCCCCAACAATCTTGTATTTCTGTCTCTTCAGTGTACTCCAAACGTTCTCCATTGCTTTGGCCCCCTAAATCTTGAATAAAGAATTCTACGCATTTTTTTAGCCCTTCTTCCATGTTAATTTTGCCGTTAGCACCCGCCGCACCTTTATGGCCGCCGCCTTCACCACCGATTATTGGAGCCACTTGAGACATTATTTTCGCAAGATTTATGCCCCTATCAATTACTGCCTTTTTAGCACGGCCACTTATTCTGACTTCACTTCCATTGTCTGCACCTACAAATGCAACATCTGCCCCAGTTGATAAAATCGTTTTTGCTGCAAGCGCCTCACAGCTTGAAACATTTGAAGTCGCAATGATGAATTCAGAAACACTATAAAGCTTCATTCTCTGGTGTGCTTTTAGAATCGCTATTTTCTTAGATATGTCATCTTCGACTCTCAAGAGCTCATCTACATCAGATATATGGTATCCTCTCTTAAAAATTTGTATCAAAGTTTTTAAAGTATTTACATCAGAAAAACGCAAATGGCCGGTATCAGTTACAATTCCAGTAAGTATGCCTCTAATTATTTTATCGTAATTTGTATTTTCTTTATCTAACAATCCCTCGTCTTGCATTTTTAACATTATGTCAAATATAATTTCTGCTGTGGAGGTCCGTTCTTTGTTGATAAAATAAGTATATTTGGTACCCTTAAATTTACTTGTTTCAAATGTTTCATGATGATCTATTGAAATCACAACTTCCGCCTTTTGGATCATGTCTTCAAAAATTCCAAGCTGAACTGGGGTAGATGTATCGAGAATTATTAAATTCTTATGATCGGTAGGGGATGCAACAATGAACTCCCCAAGGCTAGAAAGTAAGTTCTTTGATAAATTATTTAGTGTTTCAGCTCCAATCATTACGTTTTTGCCTTGAGATTTTAGAAGCTCTTTTAATGCAATTGCACTCCCTATGGCATCAGGATCTGCATTTTGATGAAGTAGTATTATGTACTGATCTTGTCTCAATAAAATTTCCATTAATCTAGTATACTCTACATTACTTAGCATTTATTCATTCTCAACAAAATTTATCAAAGCTTTAGCTTGATGTTTGTTGTCCACCTAAAGCCTTCTGAAGATTTTTCTGCATCTCTTCAAGCTTCTTTTTCACCCTATCTTCTTGTTTTTCGATAGTAGTAATCCGGATACTGATGGACTCCTTCTTTTTGTTAAGATCATCCAACATATCTGCTTTCTCAGATTTAACTAGGATGCTACCAATACTTTTATACACAACAGGATTTTCAGTTTTTGAAAGTTCAGCTAATGCTGCCTCTGTTTCATTGATTTCCAATTTCAAAGACTGTAATTGGCTTACTATTATCTGATATTGACTCTGCAACTGCTGAAATTGCATTAGTTCCTGTTGTATATTTTCTGGAATATTCTGCAAAAAACCACCTCAATATTATCTATACTATAATCTAAAAAAATAATAATTATAAATCTTTGGGTAGCATAAATTTAAATAATGGTAAGAGAAGTAAGAATTTATGAGAGCTTTATATATTGGTAGATTCCAACCATTTCATTTGGGTCACCTTCATATTGTTAAATATATTCTAGAAGTATCTAAAGAGGTTATTATTGCTATAGGAAGTTCACAGGTTTCACATACTGTACACAATCCATTTACTGCCGGAGAGAGATTTCTAATGATCAAAAAAACGTTAGAAACTGAAGGAGTGGATCTTAGACGAGTTCACATTTTGCCTGTACCAGACATATATAGAAATGCATTGTGGGTAAAACATGTCGAAACTATAACCCCTACTTTTGATGTGGTCTATGCAAACGAACCTGTTACAGTAAGACTGTTTAAAGAATCAAATTATAACGTAAAAGTAACAGCTCTATACAAAAGAAACGTTTACTCGGGAGAAGAAATAAGAAATAGAATTTTAGAAAACAAAGATTGGGAGATATTAGTTCCAAAAGCTACTGCAGAGGTAATAAAAGATATTGATGGAGTAGCACGACTATTAGAAATAATAAAGTCTGATAAAAAAGAAACGTCATATCAAGAGATGACAAATTCAGTTTAATCGATATCCTTAAATATTGTTTTTTATTAGATTTAATGGATTATATTATGAAACACAGAAGTTTGTTTACTGCTAGAGAAGTATCTGAAATGGCAATTGCAATAGCTCTTTCTACGGTTCTAAGTTTTATCAAGGTATTCCAGATGCCACAAGGAGGATCAATTACTGCAGGAAGTATGATCCCAATTATTTATCTTGCCTTACGAAATAGACCCAAAGTTGCAATTACAGGAGCAGTTCTTTATGGGGTAGTTCAGTTTATGGTAGAGCCTTTCTTTGTCCATCCCATTCAACTTCTACTAGATTATCCTTTCGCATTTGGCGCACTTGGTATCGCCACATTGATAAAAAAATATCCCTCAGTAGGGGCAAGTATAGGGATTGTATTAAGATTTATTTGTCATTTCCTTTCAGGATTTATTTTCTTTGGTATGTATGCTCCAGAGGGCATTAATCCTCTCTATTATTCGGCTATTTATAACGGGTCCTATTTATTGCCGGAGCTTATTGTAACAGCGATATTTATTTATATATTGTCTAAAAAGAAGCTAATAGATGCCTATAAATAAAAAAACTTTGATCATACTAAGTGAGTCAGAGCCTTGTAGTCTAGAGGATACTTTTGATATGATATTGGCCTCTGATGGAGGTTACATAACTTCCAAGAAAATGTATTTAGAAG
>JAAZKM010000296.1 GCA_012799835.1 Candidatus Methanofastidiosia archaeon | reverse complement strand
CAACTGCTATATACATTGCTAAAAGGATTGCAGCTGTTGAATTTATAGTCATTGAAGTAGAGACTTTATCAAGGGGTATTCCATCAAAAAGGGCCTCCATATCTTCAAGTGAATCGATTGCAACACCCACTTTTCCAACTTCACCAAAACTTATCTTATTATCTGAATCATATCCTATCTGAGTTGGGAGATCAAATGCTACAGATAATCCAGTTTGGCCTTCAGATAGCAGAAACTTATACCTCTTATTTGTTTCTTCAGCAGAACCAAATCCTGAATACTGCCTCATTGTCCAGAGTTTTCCTCTGTACATATTTGGTTGAACGCCTCTAGTAAAAGGATATTCACCAGCATTTCCAAGATCTTTGATATAGTCAATATTAATAATATCTAAGGGCGAATATTGGGCATCGACAAAAATGTTAGAAGATGTGAAGAATTCTTTTCGTCTCTCTGGGAATTTTTTTATTATTTTTGAATATTTTTCTTTTTTCCAGAAATCCATTCTTTCTTTAAGATTTGTAATGACATTAGTATCAAACATGAAAAATCACTTACCTGCAACATTTAAATTGACATATTATAAATTTTATTATTCCTTTGTGAAGATTTATAAGTAGGATAAATTCAATTTTTTTATGGAAGAAATCTCTGAAGATTCTAATCTCTCAGCTTTTGGAGATGCTATTGTAAATTTTTTGTATTCTGTTGCAAAATCAAAAGTTCAAGGGAGATATACGGGTAAAAAAGTCTCAAACATTGCTCTTTCAGATGCACTTGCAAAATCAAAGTTAAAATCCCCTAGAAGAAGTGACAAAAAGATGAGGGGGGATTTTGTTGAAGCATTAATTGGAAAGGGCTACATAGAAAAAGTGTTCAATATTGATGAAGCAATTAATATTCTTTCTGAAAAGCTTAGTGGTAAAGACCTCAATGATCCTGATGAAGAAAGAAAAGCAATAGCAGAAGCATTTTCATATTTTATTGATCTATATTTTTAGGCTTAAGCATATTAATGCTTAAGTCAATTCTAAGGTGATGCGAATAAAAAAAGAGATACGAATTCTTGGAATCGATGATTCAAATTTTACAAAGAGTGACAAAAAAGTTCTAGTTGTTGGCGCTTTACTTAGAGGGGGTTTCTGGATTGACGGAGTCGTCAGTACATATGTTGAGAGAGATGGACTTGATGCAACAGAAAAGATTTCAAAGATGGTAACTAAAGCTCGTTATAAAGATTTACGTGCAATTATGTTAAAAGGCATTACTTTAGCAGGATTTAATCTAATAGATATCGAAAAACTATCCCTTGAGACAAATCTACCTGTTGTAGTAATAATGAGAAAAATCCCGGATATTAGTTCTATTGAAAAAGCTCTTACAAATGTAAAAGATAAAGAGAAGAGGCTCGGTATAATAAAAAATGCTGGGCAAATCTATGAAGGAAAAGTTCATGACAGGTCAGACATTTACTTTCAGTTTAAAGGAATCTCTGAAGAAGATGCTAGAGAACTAATCAGAATTTCATCAATGCACTCTAATATTCCAGAGCCTTTAAGAGTGTCACATATGATTGCAACTGGAGTTGTTAAAGGTGAGTCGACAAAGAAGCCATAAGGGGAAAGTTACTATTTGCTTAGTGAATACTTATGACAAGCTAAAATGGCATGATATACATTCAAGAAATATTGCAAGAGCTGCTCCTCTTTGCTTTTATACAGGATTTGAACTTTGTCTTTTTGATTTTCCATTTAAAGATGATTTCAAAGAATTCCTTCTAAAAGAAGTAAAAGAAAACACAACAATTGGAGATGGTGGAAAGTATATTGAAGAGCTCATCAATCATGGAAAACTTATTGTCATTGATGATCCAAAAAAAATCAAAGGTATTTTCGTATCAACAACTTCTAAACCAGAAAAATCCTGTGACTTTAATATTATTACAAAAAATATTATAGAAGGTGACGACTTTGTTTTTTTTATTGGATTGGGTAGGAGAGGCCTCCCAATGGAAATTAGAAAAATGACGACATGCCACCTCGATATAACTGGAGAAGGCATTTCCCTCGAAACATGTACTGCCATTGGATTCATTATTGGAAGAATTTATGAAAAGATAAATTTATAAATTTGTATTAAAAGATGCAAATAGCTGCGACTGTAGTCTAGTGGTTAGGACTGGAGCTTCCCAAGCTTCAAGCGCGGGTTCGAATCCCGCCAGTCGCACCTTTTTATTACAAATGCAGTATCCTTTTTTCCCTAAAATTAGGTAAATTATCTCTCAATCTAGAGATTCTTTTCATGTATTAATGAAGTAGTCACATTGGAGGGTTAAAAATTTTTCTAATAATTGAATAAGAAATGTTTAAATAATGTTTCACTTATTTATTGTCAGGTGATTAATATGTGGTTACAAGCAAGGATGTATATGTTAGTTGGGCTGATGTTTGTAATACTCTATGGTTTTTTACTTTTTGTAGGGGCTGCAATTGGATACTCTGGCCAAAGTTTTGTTAATTATAGTGTTATACTTGCATTGGGAATGATGTTTGTACAGTATATGATAGGGCCAAAAATGGTAGAATCTTCCATGAAAGTACGATACATTACTGAAGGCGAAAATCCAAAACTGTATAGAATGGTAGAAGAGCAAGCTAGGCTTGCAGGTTTGAAAAAGACTCCAAAAGTTGGAACTTGTCCGACTCCCTTACCAAATGCTTTTGCTTTTGGAAAATCAAAAGGTGATGCAAGAGTTTGCGTGACAGATGGAATTGTTAATTTGCTTTCAGAAAATGAACTCAAAGCAGTAATAGGCCATGAAATATCCCATATAAAGCATAGGGACATGGTAGTTATTACACTATTAAGTGCAGTTCCAATGATTGCATACTACATCTACATGTCTTCTAGATTCAGTGGTTCAGTTGGCAGAAGAGATGATGGAAATTCAGGGGGAGTTGCCATTATTGGCATATTTGCATTAGTTGTCTACTTTATTACAAATTTATTAGTAATGTATGGTTCCAGGATAAGGGAATATTATGCAGATAAAGGGAGCACAGAACTTGGAAATGAGCCACATCAACTAGCTTCCGCACTATACAAGCTTACATATGGATCCGCCAAGACATCAAGGAATGAGCTACAGAGGGTAGAGGGTGTTAAAGCTTTCTTTGTTAATGATCCAACTAAAGCAAAAGGTGATTTTAATGAGCTTACTGAAGTTGATAGAGATATGAGTGGTACAATTGATAAAAATGAGCTTGAATCTGTTAGACGTGGCGGTATTAGAATTGGCGCTTCTGCCAGTATAATGGAGCTAATGAGTACACATCCCAACATGCTTAAACGAATAAAGCATCTCTCAGAACTTTCAAAGTAAAGGAAAGATGCTAAATGAAAATAAAAACATTTTTAGAACTTGTAGCTCTGGTCCTTATTTGGTCTGGTTCGTGGATTGCAATTAAATGGGGATTAACGGAGATCCCTCCTTATTCCCTGGCTTTTTTTAGATTTTTCGTAGCATGTCCAGTAATTATTGCAATTACCTATTATCTCGAAGGAAAAAATAGTTTAAAGATTAGTAAAGAAGAAATTATACCTTTTTCGATACTTGGCCTCCTTGGGGTGACTTTAGTACAAGGAATTCAAGTATATGCTTTGAATTTTACATCTGCCATTAATTCATCGATTTTAATAAATTTCAATGTTCCGTTTATAGCAATCCTTGCATTAATATTTTTAAAAGAACCTCTCAGCAAAAAGACAGCATTTGGAATTTTTATTTCATTTATTGGTGCCATTGTTATAGTCATAAATGGTTCCATCTCTGGATTCCAGAAGATAAATATTGGAGATATCCTAATAGTATTTACTGCTTTGTTTTGGTCTATTTATTCTATTGTAGGGAAAAAAATAATGGAAGAGAAGACTCCTCTTTCAATGACTTCTTTTACTTTCCTTTTTGGAACAATATTTTTATTTCCAATAGCATTTTTTGAATCAAAGTTTTCTTTTATTGGAAATATTACAAAGTTAAGTATAGGTTCCATCTTATATTTATCTCTTTTATGTTCAGTTTTTGCATACATAAGCTGGAATAGATCTATGAAATCTGAGAAAGCCTCAAACGTTGCAATGTTTTTATACTTCGTTCCTGTTGTTACCGCAATATTCGCATGGCTCCTACTGGGGGAAGTCATTACAATATTTACAATTATAGGGGGGGCACTTGTAATATTAGGGGTATACTTCGCTGAAAGATAATCATTGCACATTTTTCAGTAAATTTTTTATATAACACGCATATTCTAAATTTATGGTAAAAGAAGTTCATGCTGCACATATTTTAGTTAAATCGGAAACTTTAGCTAAAGAAATTTTAGATAAAATAAATAGGGGAGATAAATTCTCTGACCTAGCGAAAAAATATTCTGAATGTCCTTCTAAAAAAAGGGGGGCGACTTGGGATTCTTTACTAGACAAAAGATGGTAAAAGAATTTGAAAAGGCTGCTTTTGAAGGGAATGTGGGATCTGTTGTTGGCCCAGTTAAAACTCAATTTGGCTGGCATCTTATAAAAATACTTGAAAAGAAGTGATTAGCTTTTCAATTTTTCTCTTATATCTTTCCAGTCATCATATATAACTATCTCGGCCATTTGAGTTTTCTCATTTTCCGTTATTACAAGATCGCCATATTTACTAAAGAATCTCATCAAATCCCCTAAATCAGGAAAATCTTTTATCCATAAACTATTGATTCTGTCAAATACGGCATTTTCACAAGGAGGATCATCTGGATTTAAACAATTTTTACATATTCTTGAAACAACAAATTTCATTTTATTGCCTCTCTTGGATTTATTTATTTTTCTAGAAAATAATTATGATTTCTATTTCTTATATAGTTTACCATAAGAAGACTTAAATAAATGATTCAAAACCTAATATTATGCAAGTAGATGCTATTGTTTTTGACGTTGATGGAGTTTTATTTGACTCTTTTGAAAGCTGGTTTTTATCTTTTAATCAAACATTAGAAGAGTTTGGAAAGTCACCGGTGGACAGGGAAACTTACAAAAAAATATTTTGGGGCCCTTCTGTCGAGGAAGATTTAAGAATGTATGGGTTGGGAAAGGACGCAGTTAAAGTCGCATTAAGAAATCAGCGGAACAATGTTCATTTGATAAAGCTACATGAAAAAGTTTACGAAACTTTAGAGTTCTTGCAAGATTTTAAACTAGGAGTCGCTACAAATACGCCAAAGATAAATCTTGATAAAACTTTTAATCATTTTGACCTATACAAGTATTTCAAAGTTGTAATGTGTTTGGATGATGTAAAGAGGCCAAAACCATACCCTGATATGATTTTAAAAGCTTCGGAGCTGTTAAAAGTGCCAGTCGAGAGGATGCTGTTTGTAGGCGATACAGCATCAGATATGGCTGCGGCTAAAAGTGCAGGTTGCCAATTCATAGGAATAAAAATAGGGGATAAAAAAGTTGAGGGAATAAAAGATTTACTACCTATTTTATACTCTTGATTCCTTTGCCTTTCCTCTTAATCCGGAATATCCGCATTTTCTGCAGCTTTTAGCTTTCCATGGATTTCTCGCGTTGCATTTCATGCAAATTTTTACATGAAAAAGTCTCTTTTCAGCTAACTCGTTCTTCATTAAATCTCCTCTGTAGAGCTTTTTCTGTTATTAATCCCTTTTAAATATTTCTCTTGAAAATCTAAAACTTCATCTTTATCCCATAATTTTGAATATCCTTCGAGTAATTCTAAATTAATTTTGAAGAATTCTTCTCCCCAGTTAAAGCTTGACAGTATTTTTCTGGCTTGCTCCTTTTCCCCTAGTATATAAAGGGCGCCTGAAAAAGCTTCTGCGGTAGATAGCTTACCTGGTTTGCCGTAGTTTGTAGGATTTGAAGGCACTAGGAATGGAAGAATCCTCCCTTGGACCTTATATCTTAATTTATCAAAGCACCTTTCTGCTTCAACCCAAGAGCAATCCAGCGACACAATTCCGTTTTTTGTAAATTTTATATCACTAGGGGATAATACGTCTTTAGAAAAAGGATTTAATAAAATACAATTATTTGGCAATTCCCGAACACTTTTAACAAAAGTAACTTCTCCAAATTTTAGAAGTCTGTGGGCCGTACATTTTTTAGGATCATCTTGCCCTAAACTATACACAATTAGTTTCACAAATAAGGATTATTAAAGAATAATAAAAGATTTTCTAAAGCTTTAAATAGAATTATATTTTTTTCATTTTATGTATAGTGCCATTGTCTTTGATTTAGATGGAGTATTAATTGAATCTAATTCATCTTGGGAAAAGCTCCATGATTACTTTGGTGTAGATGAAGAAAAAAGAAAAGAGAATATGCGAAGATATTTTTCTAAAGAGATTGATTATGGTCAATGGATACGAGAAGACATATCATTATGGAAAAGAGAAGGCATTTTGCCTCATAAAAGGGAAATTGAAACGGCCCTTGAAGGATTGAGATTTATCGATGGTGCTAGAGAATGTATAAAGATCTTAAAAGAAAATAGTTTTAGTCTGTTTATAGTTTCTGCAGGAATTGATCTGTTAGCTCAAAATGCAGGTAGAACATTAGGGATAGATAAGATATGGGCTAATGGATTTCAATATGATGAAGATGGATTTCTTTCTGGGCAGGATATATGGAGAGTTGACCTTTTGAGGAAAGATATTGTAATGAATTATATTATAGGAAAATATAATCTTAAACAAGAAGAAATAGTCTCAGTAGGGGATTCAAAATATGACATACCTATGTTTGACTTATCTGGATTTTCGATAGCATTCGACCCAAAAGATGACGAAGTGGCAAGTAGAGCCAATGTTACCATTCATGAAAAAAACCTTTTAAGGATTTTAGATTATATAAAATTATGAATAATGCCAAGATTGAAATCGTATATATTCATGAAAAAGCGAGAGAAATAGAACGACTTTTGAAAATAGAAGAAGACAGCTCTCCGTTTTATAGGGCCAAATCTAATATTACAACTGAAGGAACTACTCTTAAGATTACTATTGAATCTGAGGATATACCTGCATTAAGAGGCTCTTTTAATACTTTTATGAACTGGCTTATGGCCATAGAAGAAGGTATGAAATTATAAAAAAATATAAATTTATTCTAGTCCAATGGTATCTTTATTAAGGATTACTTTGTGTGCTTTTAGCCTAATGGCATTAATTCGGATAAATCCTTTGGAATCTGTCTGATCAAATCCGCCTTCGATATCCATGCTTGACAATTCTTTATTGTAAAGAGATGTGGGTGAATCCCTTCCAAGAATGATGACATTGCCTTTGTAAAGACTAATTACAACTTTTCCATCTATGTACTCTTGACTCTTGTTAAATGCCGCCATTAAGAAATCCATTTCAGGTGAGTACCAAAATCCATTATATATTAATTCAGCAAACTTAGGTTCAAGCATATGCTTTAGATGCATGACCTCCCTATCCATTGCTATTCCTTCAATGTCTCTGTGAGCGGCCCATAGTATTGTAGCCCCCGGCGTTTCATAGACTCCTCTGCTTTTTATACCAATAAATCTATTCTCAACGATATCTATTCTTCCAATACCATTTTCTTTTGCTAACTCATTCAAATATAGGAAAAGTTCCAAAGGTTTAGTTTTTACAGTTCCATCCTCTTTGTTTGTTACTTTTACTGGAAGTCCATTCTTAAATTCAATTTCAATAATTGTTTGTTTATCTGGTGCATCCATTGGTGATTTTGTTATTTCAAACATGTCTTCAGTTGGGGCAAGCATGGTATCTTCAAGTATACCTGCCTCATGGCTTAGGTGCATTAAATTACCATCTTGACTGTATGGTTTTGACACCGAAGCTTTTATTGGAATGTCCTTTGATTTTGCATATTTTATCATATCACTTCGTCCCTGGAACTGTTGTAGATATTTTGGATTTTTCCAAGGGGATATTACATGTATTGAAGGATTTAATGCATAATAGGTCAATTCGAATCTAATTTGATCATTGCCTTTACCAGTTGCACCATGGGCAACGAATTTTGCCCCTTCTTTCTGAGCAATTTCAATTTGTTTTTTTGCAATTAAAGGTCTCGCAAGGGATGTGCCTAATAAGTACCTGTTTTCATACATAGCATTTCCTTTTAGAGCTTGAAAGATGAAGTCAGTAACAAACTCGGATCTCAGATCTTCAACAAAAACTTTCGTTGCTCCGCATCTTATGGCTTTTTCTTCAGCGGCTTTTAGATCTTCATCTTGTCCCACGTCAGCAATAAAACATATAACGTCAAATCCTTCGTCTATTAACCAAGTCAAGATGACACTAGTATCAAGACCCCCAGAATAAGCCAAAACAACTTTGTCTTTTGTCATTATAATCTCCGTGCATGAGGTATAAAATTAGCTTATAAGAATAACGCCTAAGTTAAAACTTTTTATAGTGCAAATTGTATTAAATAATACTTTCTTCCTCCATAATTACAATTCGATTATCTATGATGGCACCTTTTAAGTTATCGCCAACTTTTAATTCTTTTTTTAATCGAACTTCATTTCTTAAAATGTAAAAAGTTTCATAATCTCCTGATAGCTTCATCATCTGATATCGTTCAGGGGTAACTTCAGTTACAGAAACGTCTATTGTTTCGAGTTGGTCTCTTTCGATTACCCTTATATTTTCTTTTTTGAGTTCTCTTTCAAATTCTTTTGATTTTATACTCAAAATATTCCCGCCTTCCAATGAAGTAAGTTTAAAATTATCTCCAGCTATGCCAAGTATATACAAATGATTTTTATAGTAGGCATATCTTTGTGCCATATTTTTTAATCTTACAGTTACAGTAGTTCTATAGATTTTTTTACCTGAATCCTTATCAAGGCCCATAAGTTTATGAGATTCGCCAATAGAACCGTTAAATTTCTTGATTAAATCGTTTCCAATTTTTCTTGCCGCCGATAAAGATCCCATATAAACATCAATTCCTTCTTTAAGCTCTTCGATTCTAGAAATAAATGCCATTCTATCTTTTGAAATTAGTTTATCAGACAATTCATCAACGATTTTCATTATGTATTCTATTTTTTCTAGCTCGATTTTTTTCTCATCACTTCTTATCTGAAGAATTGCTTCATAGTAACCTCCGTAAAATCTTGAGCATCTTTGACATTGTTCCCCTGACAATAATATTTCACTAGATACTTCCATATCAAAAAGAGGATCGTCGTAAAAAGGCCGAATATGAATTTTTATTTTGTAAATGTTACCTTCATCAAGAAAATCAACTATCGCTTGGATGTCATTAACATCTTTAGAAAATTCAGGGACAAAATTAATTTCTTTACTTGAAGAAACATTATTCTTTAAAATTTCATCAATAAAGGAAAGTTTATCATCAAGAGTTTTCCATCTGTTCGTGTAATAAGAATTGCAACTCTTACAGTAGGGGACTTTTATTCTTCCAGGAATGGAAAAATGAAAAGATTCTTTTAGATAACATTCTTTGCATCTCCCCTCCGTGAGTTTTCCCTCTTTTCCACAAACAAAGCATTTTTCCATATGCAGTAAAGAAAAATATTATTTAAATTGTTTTTTATAAAAGCTACATCTTGACTCTTTGGGCATGTAATGTGTCGCCTATCACCATGATACATTCCTTGTTGATAAGCCCTTCATCTAAAGCTATTTCTATAATTTTTTCCCCAACTAAGTTAAGAATTGTGGCTTCTTTCATATGAGGCAATATGTCTTCTTTTTGCCCCAAATTTTTCCCATAAAATGCTTTTTTTACATCTAGCTTAATTCCTTTTTCAGCACAATGAAAAGTACCCTCTAGAGTATTATCATCGCATACTGCGACAAGTAATTCATGCCCCTGTCGATATATAGCATAATAGAACTCCATTTCAATCCTAGCTCAATCTTACTGTTTCTAGATTTGAAGGTGCCTTAGTTTCTATCCTAAATTTTCTATAAATTGTACTTGCAAAGTCAGTACACTTGACAGGATCCCCATGACCAGTAATAATCTTTTCAGGTCTTGGATTTAATCTTTTAATAAATTCCATAAGTTGATTTCTATCTGAATGACCTGAGAATCCGTCAACAGTGTAAACTTTCATTCTAATATTAATTAATTCATTCTTGCCATTAGCCCCCATAAGAGGAAGTTCTGTCATACCTTTCTGAACCTTTCTTCCAAGAGATCCCTCTCCTTGGTAGCTTACAAAAACTATTGAATTCCTAACATCTTCTGCTAATGCTTTGAAGTATTCTACCGAAGGTCCGCCTACAAGCATGCCGCTAGTTGCTAGAATGATGCAAGAAGGGCCTTCTATTATGCTCTTTCTCTTATCATTAGTTTTTACATTCTCAAATGTTTCAGATAAGAACGGATTCTTTCCCTGGTGGAATATCATTTCTCTTATTTCTTTTGAAAGGTACTCAGGATATGCAGTATGGATTGCAGTTGCTTCCCATATCATCCCATCAAGATATACGGGCATTCTTTCTAATGCCCCGCCTTCCATTAATTCTTCTAAAAAAAGCATTATTTCCTGAGACCTTCCAACTGAAAGAACAGGAATTAAGACTTTACCTCCTTGGGAGGTAGTATCATATATTATCTTCAAAAGATTTTTTTCTGCTTCGCCTCTTGGCATTTGTATATCGTGAGATCCTCCATAAGTTGCCTCGATTACTAAAGATTCAAGGCGCGGGAATTTAAAATTAGCTTTTTCCAAGAGTCTTGAAGTTTCAAAGTTAAAATCGCCGGTGTATACAATATTATGTAATCCATTCCCTACATGTAAGTGTACCATAGCAGATCCTAATATGTGACCAGCGTTGTGAAATGTGAGTCTTATATCTGGAGAAATATCCCTTACTTCCTTATAGTCAACGGTGATGGTGTGATGGATGACACTTTTAACATCCTTCCTTGAGTATGGAACTGGATTATTTTCTTTTTCTGCAATATCAATATAGTCCAATTGTAACATAGTCATTAGCTCTCTTGTAGGGGGCGTGCAATATATGGCCCCTTCATAGCCATACTTATACAAATAGGGTATAAATCCACAATGATCAAGATGGGCATGACTTACAATAATTGCATCTAACTCTTTTGCATTAAGAATATACTTAAATTCGGGAGAATCTAAGTGAGGGTAAGCATGTTTAGGATCATTTGTTGCTACATTAACGCCACAGTCTAACAAAACTTTAGACTCCGGAGTCTGTAAAAGTAAGCATGATCTTCCCACTTCCCTAAATCCTCCAAGAAGTGTGACTCTTATCCACTCAGAGCGTATATCTTGAGTTCTATAGATTCTGTGACCAATTTTTTTTAGGATTGTCTTTCTTTCATCAGCTTCTTTTTGAAGAGTTGATCTAACAGCTTTAATTGTGTCAGATTGTAAAGGTGGAGTCCTTCTTACTATAGGGGCCCATCTTACAACTCTTGTGATGTCTCTCAAAGTCTGGCCAGATTTTCCGATTACAAGGCCTGGTTTTTTTGCCTCGATTATAACTTCCGAAGCTGAAGGGTCGAAACTGATATCAGTTATCTCGGCCTCATCAGGAACAATGTTTTTTATTTTATTTATTGCTTCTTCTTCTGTTGTTAGTACGGCAACATCAGGCTTTACAATAATCCTTTTTCTTAGATTCTTTGCTAGTTCTTTTACCACTTCACCATCATCAACTAGCATCCCTGGATTTCTAGTGTATATAACGACCTCAGGCCCTTCAAAGTCAATATTAGTTATGACAGCACCGGGAGGTATATTTTCCGTTACAACGTTTTTAATTTCTTTAAGTATCTCCTCTGAAGACAAAAACTCACCTAATTTCTTAAGAATATACGATAAATTAATAATTAAAATAAAAAGAGAATTAATTCTGACTCATAATACCCATAATTTCTTCATCAGAAAGTTCTCGGTAGCCGTCCTTATCGATTACGGCCATTGTAATGCCATTTCCGGTGGCAAGGTCTCTCTCTATTGCTGCATTAATTGCCTTAATCGCAACAGATGCACCTTCTTCCCAGCTCATACCGTCCCTATACATTGATTCTAAGACGCCATATGCCACAAGCGATCCTGAACCAGTTGAAATGGCTTTATCCTCATTTACTCCACCAATTGGATCTATAGAGTAAGCTATTGGTTTTTCGTCAAATCCAGCTACAACAAGCCACGCAATTAGGGGGTAGTATCTCTGTCCATGTAGTATATGCGATGTCAGCGTAGCAAGTGATCTAGTAGACATTTTAGCGCCATTTTTCATCTTATAAAGATTTACTTCTGCTCTAAGGGATCCAATTAAACTCTGGATATCTCCTACACTGCCTGCTACTGTAGCGCCAATGTGATCGTCAATCCTATATACTTTTTTAACGTTCTTATGTGCCACCAAATAACCCATTGATGCTCTTCTATCTGTTGCTAATACTACAGCGTCCTTACATACAATAGCTACTGTAGTAGTACCTTTCTTTATATCTTCCACAAAATCACCTCAAAATAATTAGTTAAATAATAAGAAGCTAACAAATTTTTATAGTTTAAAATGATATTTAAGTCTTTTGGTAATGTAACTATATGCCCCAAAGGGAGTCCTCCTTCCTTTTTATTAGTATAAATTCATCGAGAACTTCTTTTTCGTCTTGTGTTAAATCATTATAAATTTCAAATTTTAATTTTTTGTAGTCTGGAAGGGGTATATTCACATAAAGTATGTCCCCCTCTTTTATTTGCCTACCAACTGTTGGCCCATCTATTGCACAGGCTATTTCTTTACCTTGCAAGGCCTCTTTTAAAAAGTCATTTTTATCCTTTAAGGTTTTTACAACCCCTATATTTTTTCCATCATCTTTTAGTAATGACACATCTGTTTTTAGTCTTCCGCGTAATACCCTAACACCTACTATTGCTGGTTTTGTTACTCTAAAAACATGATGATGCATAAGTTCTATTTTTCCTGGCCTTGTAATCCCTTCAAATTTCTGTTTCTTTTGTTTTTCTATTTCTTCTTTCTTCCAAATCTCATAATCTTCTAGCAATTTGTAAATAATTTCACTTTCAAATATTTTAATATCTTCTCTAACTGCAACTTCTTTTGCATCTGGCAAAATTTTGGAATTAAAGGCAAAAATAACTGCAGATACCTTATCTTCCATTTTGACAGATTTTGCCTCAATTATATCTTGTTTTGTGACGTCTCCTATATCCGCCCTTCGAATATTAATCCCCAGTTCGTTTAATTCCATGACTATGGCTTCAAGACTGCCAAGAGTATCTGTTTTTATAATAACGCCAGAATTATTATTCTCAATTTTTATTGATTTAATTTCTTTAGAGATTTCCCTTTTTGTTTTTTCAATATCTTTTGCTACATAAAGCGGGGACCCTGCCAATGCTTTTTCTAAATCATGTACAGAAATTTTTATCCCTGCTGCAGCAAATTGTTATTCAACTGAATCGAATTTTTTCTTTGGATCCCTTATTTCCTCAAGCGATTTAGGCTTAAGTAAAGCTCTAATATTGGATGTATAGATGCCATCTTTTCCACCAAAAACAATATCGTCTTTTCTTTTAATGACTCCATCGTACAAAATAACATCTAAAGTCATCCCCAAACCTTTTTCTTCCTTGACCTCTAATATTGTTGCTTTACCGGGCTCATTTTCATCTATTTCTAGTTTGTTTTTCAGAAATTTCTGAGAAAGACCTGCAATAAGTAAAAGAAGGTCTTGTATACCCATGCCCGTTTTAGCCGATATGGGAACCATTGCAACTTTTTTAGTATAGTCTGAAATTTTATTATAAATCTCACAATCAAATCCTTGTTCGTACATCTTTGCCTGGAAGTCCCATATTTTTTGGTCAATTATAGATTTAACAGTCTGGCTTTGTTTATTTATAATATTGCTAAAAGAGGATTTTGGTATAATGTTAAAACCGTTTATTCTATCAATCTTATTCAATGCCATTACAAAAGGAGTTTTATAGTTTTTCAATATATTGATACTTTCTATAGTCTGTAGTTGTAATCCTTCATTAATGTCCACTATCAGTACAGCCAAATCAGAAAGAGACCCTCCTCTAGATCTTAAGTTTGTAAATGCTTTATGGCCAGGGGTATCGATAAATAATAATCCGGGAAGTTTGATTCCCCATTTATCAAAATCAGTCCCACAGATATCTTTCACTATGCTGATAGGTACCTCTGTCGCACCAATGTGTTGAGTAATTCCGCCAGCTTCTCTAGATGCAACAGTAGTTCCCCTGATATAATCTAGAAGGGATGTTTTTCCATGATCCACGTGACCCAAAACAGAGATAATCGGCTGCCGTATCATTTAAACAACGATTTGTTTATTTATTGTAATTAAATATTTCTTGATCTTTGAAAAACAAAGAAATTTCCCTCTTCGCGCTTTCTATAGAATCCGAGGCATGAATTACATTAAATATGTCATTTCCCTTCTTATATCCAAAGTCCCCCCTTATACTTCCAGGAGCAGCTTTATGGGGGTCAGTAGTACCACATAGAGATCTTATAACAGTTATTGCATCTTCTCCTTCGATTACCCCAAGAACTACTGGGCAAGAAGTGATATAATTAATCAAACTTTCATAAAAGGTTTTTCCTTTGTGTTCTGCATAATGAATTCCTGCTTTTTCTTTAGATACCCATTCCATTTTTAAAGCGGCTATTTTTAATCCTTTGGATTCAATCCTAGATAAAACATTTCCAATATTAGATCTCATTATAGTATCTGGTTTTAAAATAATTAAAGTTCTTTCACTCATCTTAAACACCAATTTAAAAAATTTATTAAAAAATTATTTTTTTGTTCTAAGGGCCTTTTCTTTTTTGTACTCTTCAGTCCATCTGATTTTTCTTGGTTTTCTATTTAAATTGATCATATTCCTTTCACATTTATGAGTACAAAAGTTATATACAACCCCATCCTTTCTTACGAAAATAAGGCCTGTTCCGGGAGCAATTAATTCTCCACAAAAAGAACAGTTAACTTTTCTTGGCATGATCTCACCTTGGCGTCTTTATCTCCTTTGCTTCCCTTTCAGTTTCCTTTAGAACAACAATGTCCCCAACTCTTACCGGGCCTCTTAGATTTCGTGTGATAACTCTGTCTTTATCCATTCCCTCAAGTACTTTGACCCTTACCTGGAAGATATCTCCAGTTACGCCAGTACGAATGACAATCTCTAAAACTTCTGCCGGTATTCCTGCATCAATCTCGGCCATTAAATCACTTTCTAAGTTCTTTTACTTTGACTATAATATCATCAATGAGATCCTTAGCTTTGCCCTCTTTAATTACTGCAACTGCTGCTGTTGGTACGTCAATGCCTATTGCTGCACCAAGTTCGTCTTTCCTTGGAACATAGATATATGGTATTTCTTTTTCATCACATATCAAAGGTATGTGTGCAATTATCTCTTCAGGGGTGATATCCTCCGCAAGATAAACTAGTTTTGCAATACCTCTTTCAACAGCTTTTGTAGTTTCATTTGCACCTTTCTTTAATTTTCCTGTGTCCCTTACCATTTCAAGAGATTCATAAGATTTGTTTGCTAATTCTTCTGGGACTTTAAATTTAACATAAACTGCCATTAAAACACCTCATTCCTCAAAACATATAGTTTTTCATCAGTCGGCTAGTATATAAATAGCCAAGAATATAAAGGCCGGCGACGTTGTGATATTCCCACTACTAGCAGTACAAATCACGACGCAAGAAGGCTTAACTTCTGGGTTCGAGATGAGTCCAGGTGTATCACTTCTGCTGTGGTCGCCGTACCATTTCTGAATAATTGTGGTTGGTATTTAAAGCTTTTGGTGCAGCTTATTTTGTTGAGTAATCCAACTGCAAAGCTTAGGTCCTATATAGGCCCTATATATCCATGCCAGGCAATAGCGATGCTATCAACGAAAATTATATCAATATGGGAAAGTTTTGTATTTCTTTCGATTTTTTAAATGTGCCCAAGTATGAATTCACTCTTATGGAATAAAGATATTGCCAAGGGCCTTATAGGACAAGAAACAACGATTGGTGAAAGGAAAAACAGATCAGAAATAAATGTCGTTTGATTGAAATTGTGCAACAAAGTATACGTAGATCCTAAACAAAATCAATTTGATGTCCAAAAACAAATATGTTTTTAAATGTTATTGAATGTTATTTTCTGAGGTGGCATCATGAAGAAATTATTTGTTTTAAGCATAGTTGCATTATTAGTATTTAATATACCCCTAAATGTTAATGCAGAATCCAAGAAAAGAGTTTTAATTGATATTGCTCATGATGAGCCAATTAGTTTTACCGCTGGATATGACATGTTTATTAACCAACTTAGAAACAAAGGATTCATTTTATCAGAAAATAAAGTTAAAATTACTGACAATACATTAAATAGCTATGATATCCTACTTGTTATTGTTCCTAAGTCAAATTTCAGTCCACATGAAATAGCTGCTATTGAAAAATTTGTAAAAGAAGGAGGCAGTCTTTTAGTTGTTGGTAGGGGAGGGAGCTCTCTTGATACAAAAAAGACAAGAGAGGTATTAAATGAATTAACAGCTAACATGGGTATTATTTTTAATGATGATTTAGTCACAGATACACAAAGCTACTACGATAATGATGCAACTAATGTTATTGTTGTCAATATTATTGATGATGCCATCACTAAAGAAATATTTAGAATCGCAATGAAGCTACCGTGTTCACTTACTTTAGCATCCAATGATTCAAAAGCTTTAATGAAAGGATCTCCTCAAAGTCTTAGCAGACCTTATTTAAGTGATCCGGATAAATCTGGCACCCCACCTAAGGATCCTTTAAATCCTATTTCTGGCACTGACATAATAGTTGCAGCAAAATCTAACGTTTTGGATGGAAAAGTTGTGGCAATTGGATCTTCAACTTTTATCGAAGATCATATGATTACAAAATATGATCACTTACGACTTATCACAAATATTTTTGACTATTTTTCAGAAAGTATGGGCCCTACCTCTCCTGAAGAAAAGGATTTAACATATACAGAGTTAGTTTTTGTTGCAGAAGAATATCTGGCCAACAACAATTATGATGATGCAATAAAAACTAGCGATAAAGCCATAGAAATCAATCCCTCGAAATATGAGCCATACTTTATCAAAGCAAAATCTCTATGGAACAAAAAACGATTTGCAGATGCATTAATTGAAATAAATAATGCCCTTGTCAGGGATCCTGGGTACGAACAGAAAATGGAAGCATTGATATTAAAAGGAGATATTTTATCCTCACTCGGCAAATACGAAGAAGCATTATCCACATACAAAATTGCAAATGGATTAAACAATAGTTTATTTGGAGCATGGTATGGAATTGCAAGAGCAGAGTATAGTCTTGGAAATTACCAAGAAGCAATTGAGGCTATTAATACCGCACTCGATATCTCCCCTACAAATAAAGATGCCAACACATTCAAATCGATGCTTATTGCAATAGGGGACGATGCAAGATTAGATGATGCTGCCAGATTTTTTAGGATAGCGGAAGACAGTTATGCAGCAGGAGACTACAGGAAATCTAAAGAAAACTACATTGAAGCAAGAAAGCTTTATGCGGAACTGGGGGATCATGAAAAAGTAAATTTGATCAATTCAAAAATAAGTGCTATCGACAGTATAACAATTAGAAAAAGTTCCATAGTAGTAATATTAGGGACTTTGATTGTTTTGGGAGCGGGACTTGTTATTCTTGTGTTGTACCTCTTAAAACCCAAAATTTTCAAAAAACTATAATCAATTATATTTTTAAATACGATTTTTTTATTCTATTGTAATGAATGAATTACCTAGTTTTTTTTCCGTATTGGGCATTATATTTGTTACGACCATTATTATTTTCGGGATACTTCTTTTGATTGCAACTCTTTTAATCTTTATAATGATTAGAAGGAAAAAAATAGTATTTCCAAGGGCCACATTATTTTTATTAGATGCTCTTTATTATCCACTTAAACGGCTTTTTGTGTATTCAAATATGGATAAAAGTATTGTAGATAAAATAGAGATTGAAATAAGAAATGGGATACTTAAAAACGAATATCTTTCTTCAAAAATTAAAGATAGGATAGTTGTTTTTCCGTATTGCTTGAGGTCTATTGATTGTAAAGCACAGGTCAGCCCGGAACTAGGTGTAAATTGTATCAAGTGCGGAAAGTGTAAAATAGGAAACTTAAAGGAAATATGTGATGAAAATTCTATTAAAGTTTTTATAGCCCCTGGAGGATCTTTTGTAAAAAGAGTGTTAAAACGACACCCATGCTCTTCCGTTTTGTTGATAGCATGCCATGCTGAATTAAACGAAATGATGAGGATACTATCTACCCAAGGAATACCACAATACGGCATACTTTTGAAAAAAACTGGATGTATTGAAACTGACGTAGATATAGAGTTAGTAAAAGAAATACTATTAGGAGTAAACTAATGATAAATGTATTTGGAATTCTAGGAGTCATCATAACATTTATTTTCCTATTAATAGTATTATTGTTATTTATAGCTATAATTTTAATTTCTTATTCTGCCAAAACAAAAAAAGTATTTTTTCCAAGATTTGTACTTTTTGTTTTAGATTTGCTATACCACCCGTTAAAGATATTGACTGAAAAGGTTGGATTGAGAAAAGGCTATATCGATATGATTTCAAACGACTTGAGAAATTTTATTCACTATAAAGAACTCTCAAAGATTCCTTTTGAAGATAGAATTCTACTACTTCCCCAATGTCTTAGAAAAATTGATTGCCCAGCAATTCTCGACTCAGCAAAAGGTTTTGAGTGTAAGAAATGTGGAAAATGTGGAATAGGGGATATAGTTAGTTTTTGTGAAGAAAGAAATATCAAGGTATTTATTGTGCCGGGGGGGTCTTTTGTAAAAAAGGTAATAAAATTTGCTAGACCTAAGGCAATTATTGGCGTTGGATGTCATGTTGAGCTTCGAGAGGCCAGTTTAGTCTTGGACTATCTTAAAATACCTGGAAGGGGTATCAATCTTGAAATAGACGGATGTATAGAAACAAAGGTTAATTATGAAAAGATAAAAAAAGCTTTATTAATACTTGAAGATTAAGCTAGCTTTTGACCACAGAATCTACAAAATTTAACACCAGGTTCAAGTGGTTTTTGGCAGTTTGGACATAGCATGTCAGATTTGGATTCATCTTCCTCAGTAGGGGCAGTAGTTGTAGAGTGTTTTTTTGTGGATATTGGTCCAAATGGGCTTTCCCTAGTATCAAGCCCCAACTTCTCAGCCATTAGTTCTCTTGCAGCTTTGACTACAATGTTAGATACATCCTTGTCTACTTTTTTCTT
>JAAZKM010000295.1 GCA_012799835.1 Candidatus Methanofastidiosia archaeon | reverse complement strand
AATGTTTTTATTTTGTTATAATAAGTATTGTAAACAAATGTTTGAAATAAAATATGGGGGCGAATTTGGTTTCGACGGGGATGTGGAATCAAGAGTAGCGAGTCGTTGTAGCCAAGCAACGTAAAAAGTGGCACAAAAAATTAATTAACGATAATAATTACGCATTTGCAGCTTAGATAAAGCTGTCCGTTCTACCTCAGTAGCCCACGGCTAAGGATAGAACGTCAACTTAGTGGGGAACCGCACCTTGCAAAGCTTTGAGCTTGGGACGGAACTTATGAAGCTACCAAGGCTTATATCCCGTCAGTAGGAGATAAGTTAAGGGAAAGTTAAATTACTGGCTGCGCTCGGAGAAACTCTTGTGGAAATGTTTTCGGACGTGGGTTCGATTCAATAGGGAGTCGCCCTATGAAGAAATTCATAGGTGATAATCTGGCTTTATCGGTGAAGGCTAAAATCTAAAGTAACTTTAAATTAATTTAATAGCTTCGAATTTATTCGAAGTAATCTAAATACAAATTTGAAGATTACAGATAATGCTAATACCGAGGGGTATGTGGAGAAATCCAACAGCTCTGTATCGACTTATAGACTGCTAAGTCGAATTGATTTGATATGCAGTACTAGGATGAAAGTGGTGATAAGGGGTTAAACCCTATCAAGAGAAGATATATTATTTGAATGCTACCTAGCTATAAGCTATGCATCAATATATCTTCTCAAAATATATTTTCATAATACGCCAGAAGGCTTTAATAAAAGTTTAAGATATAGTCAGTGCCTTTAGGAAACTATAGGATAGCATGCCCCACCGCCTCCACCATACATAGGTGGATAAAAGCCTTGATTCGAAAGAATCAGGGCTTTTATAATGCTAAAAAATTGAGTTTAATAGAAATTATTTAGCATGATTGATATAATGAAAGAAAGGATACTTAATTAAAATAATGGATGGGTATAAGTGTATTTAAGAAATGCTAAAATAAAAGTCTTAACAGAGGTTTGTAGTTTTAATTGCAGTATTACAGAACAAATAAATGAATAGGGGGATAATGAAATGAAGATTGCTATTATTGGAATGGGTGTTGCAGGCATTAGTGTGCTTAGAGAATGGACAAAAGAAATGGAAACCGATTCTTCAATAGAATTAACTGTTTTTGGAGACCAGGATACCTTTGGCACTGGTGTACCCTATCAAAAAGATAATGAAAACCTACTTATGAACGTACCTGCAGAATTTACAACTATCATTCCTGAAAGGGAAGATGATTTTGTTGATTGGTTAAAAAACACTCAAGATGAAGAAAATCCAAGATTTAAATATTATCCTCGTCAGTTATTTGGCACATATTTAACAGATCGAATGAAGGGCTGGCTTAAACAATCAAAAGCAAAAGTGATAAAAGAAAAAGTTGAGACCATAGGAATTCTTCCCAATAAACAATTTAGATTAACAACATCTTATACTGTAAAAGATTTTGATGCTGTTCATCTTTGTATTGGCAACCTGCCTTACAAAGATCCTTATAACTTAATTGAACATCCCAACTTCATCATTAACCCATTCCCCATGGAAAAGAATCTATCCTCAATTCCAGATGGGGCTAAGGTTGGTGTATTAGGTACTGGTCTTACTAGTATTGATATTTTTCGATATAGTTATTATAATCGTTCAGATTTAAAAGTATCCTTTTTTTCTAATTCTGGAAGATTTAAATCAATTGGTGGAGAATCCAAATCAATTAACTATGAATTTTTTACAAAAGAGAATATTAAAAAAACCAAAGAAAATAATATGGGATTCATCTCATTAGAGACTTATATTAAGTGGTTCAAAAAGGAAATAGAAAATCAAGAATTGGATTTAAACAGTGATTGGATAGAACAACCATTTGGATCAAAAGTAAGTATCGAAAAGGAACTGGAGGATTCCAATACGATTGGGGCAGTGCAATCTATACTTCTTGATTTAAATCCCTTATTAACGGATTTGTGGATGGCTTTAACGGAAACAGACAAGCAAATCTTTTTAGATAAGTACTACGGCATATGGGATAAATTACGAAGTTCATTTCCTGCCGAATCTGGTAAAAAACTAATATCTGCTTGGGGAGCTAACAAAATAAATGTATTTGGTAACATAAGCAATATTGTTAAAAACAAACAATCATTTAAATTTATTTTAAAAGAACAGAAATCTCAGCAAATAGATTATATTATCAATGCTATAGGTACAGAAAAAAATGTTTCTTTTAAAATGAATCGGATACCACTTCTCCATCAGCTATTGAATGAACGTATTCTTCAGCCTGAAACATTTGGGGGAGTTCAAGTTACCTTGCCAGATTTAAGTGCTGTTAGTCAGAAATATGGTGTTATCCAAACAATGAAAATACACGGTGAATTAATTTCAGGAATACAATTTGGTAATAACTCAGTGGATATTATTTCTGAGAGTGCTAGATCTTCAGTAAAAGACATTGTTCAACATATTAAAGATTGATAATATCTGATGAAGGGAGAATAATTTTTTCTATTATCGGATATGAAAAATTATAAATTAAAAATGAATAGTCTTGTT
>JAAZKM010000294.1 GCA_012799835.1 Candidatus Methanofastidiosia archaeon | reverse complement strand
TCCGTGTTATTTGTTACAGGGTTGTGTAATGTCAACTGCTATTATTGTCCAGTTTCAAATGAAAAGAAAAATAAAGATATATCTTACATTAATGAGAGGAAAATAGAAAAAAGAGAGGATATTCTTGAAGAAATAAAGACTTGTGCTTCAAAGGGAGTCAGTTTTACCGGTGGAGACCCTCTATTAAAAATAGATAAATGCCTTGAATATGCTAAATTGATCAAAGAAGAGGATAGCAAAAGCCACATTCACTTATATACGGGGACTATGGATAAAAAGATCCAAAATCTAAAAAAATTAGAAGGATATGTTGATGAAGTTAGATTTCATGTGAAGAACGAAAAAGAAGTTGAGGCATTAAAAAATATTTTGAACATGGATTTTAATTTTGGAATTGAAATACCCTCAATACCTTCTGAATTTGAAAGGATAAGTAAAATAATTAAATTGGCCTCATCGTCTGGATTTTTATTTGTCAATTTAAATGAATTTGAATACACGGAAACGAATTGGGATGATCTTTCTAAAAGAGGCTTCAACTTTGATAGTGACTCTAGCATGGTAGAGGGTAGCAGAGATCTTTCAGTAAAGCTCCTAGAAGAACACCAAGATCTTCCAATATCTCTCCATTTCTGTCCTTCTGTTCTTAAAGATGCAATTCAGCTGAGGAGGCGTTGGGAAAGGAGGGCAAAAAAAACTAAAAAATATTATGAAGATATTGAGGATTGTCTCATTGTAAAAGGTGAGCTATCTGGGGATGTTCCAGAGATAATAAAATACCTTAAGGATGAACTTAGAATCTCTAAAAAGATGTATGAAATCGATGGAAATAAGGTATTCACTCATTGGGCGATAGCAGAGGAAATATCGGAAAAAAAAGCATTATCGAGAAAAATAAAAGCTGCAATAGTAAAAGAATACCCAATCCATAAAAGATTGGTAGTAGAATATATTCCACTTTGAAATCATTTTTTAGGGATGCTTGATGATCTTGGAGATTTGGATTTTCTTGCAAGAGTTCCAATTAACACTCCAAGTTCCATTGTAACTGCACTTAATAACACCCCAAACAATATATAGATTGTAGTTGAAACATTGGCTTTTGTTGATCCAATGGCTATTTTGACTAATTCGATACGGGCGTCAATTTCATTTACTTTTTCTGTAAATCCAAGTTTCTTATAAGCCTCTTTTGACTTCTCATACTGTATAAGTGCATTTGAATAGTTCTTATTGGTAAAATACTCATTTCCTAATGAGTAGTATTTTTCCGCTTCTTTAGCCAGTGCAGAATCTTTTATTGAAAAAGAAACGGGTTGTGTTGTGGCTTTTTTATTACCAAACGGATCGAAATATTCAACTATGATGTCTGTCCTATAGTCTCCTGATGGGGCGCCATTATTTGCAGCAATATTTAATGATATGTTTCTTGATTCATTTGATCTTAACATTCCTACTGAGCTTATGTCAAAGGAGGAAGTATAATTATTATTTGAAGGAGAGCTAAGTTTAATATTGTTGGCATATCCCTGTCCATGATTTGATATTTTAAATGGTACATTTACACTTTGCCCAGGATACACCTCATTTGGATAAGAAGACAATTCAATTTTAACTGAAGGAAATTCCTTAACTACCTTGAAATCGATAGATTTCATCAATAAATAAGGTTTACATCCTTGCCTGCAGTTTCCAATTTCACCTTTAATCTTTAAAGGGATTTTATAGACACCTGCCTCGGCATTTGGAGACACTTCAAGGGACAATCTTACAGATACTTGGTCTTGAACATTAATGCTATGATCCCCATCACCTGGGGCAAATTCCTTTTCCCCGTCTAATACTGTGATGTATTTTTTAATTTCTATCGGAACATCACTTAAATCTATCAGAGCTTTAAGGTCCCAAAGCATTTCAGATGTTGTATTGTGTAATTTTACGTCTATGACTACCACCCTATTAGGCTCAATTTCCAAAGGATGGATTAATTCAATCTTTGGATCAGCATCTGCAGCCCCACAAAACGGTAGTAAAATCATTGAAATGAACAATAAAGATAAGGTCTTCTTCATCATGAAGGATACTATATAATAACTCTTTTAAGCGTTACCCCAATTATTATTCTAATGAATAGGCGTTTTTTGTCAATTTTCACCTGTTTGATTCTGATATGTTCGCTAAATTTCATCTATGGAGTGGACGAAAAGAAAGATGTAACTATAATGATTCACCTATATGAAAAGGAAAAGGAATCATATACTATATCAGGCGATATTTACAACTATGAAATTAGGCTTGTTGATACAGATATTTGTGATAAGGATTTATATGTGTCATCTTGCATCAATACAATTGAACTAAACATAGTGCAGAAAAATAAATACACCAACGAGGAAATAAAAACTGTTGTCGTACCAGACATTGTCAAACTTAGGGATTTCCCCGTTAACATTGATTTTGAAGACATTAAATTTGACAGTTTGTATGTATTTACCATATATTTTGATCAAGGTGCTGCAAACTTTAAAGTGAGCTATACAAAAAAAGACGTCTTGAGAAATATGGTCCCAATTTATTCTGGGGAGATGGGCGAAAATCCCTTCTTGCTATACTTTGGAGAAACTGACAATTTATATACAATGACTATTAACAGAAGTGAGAATAGACTTATTGTTAATGTTAGGAACAATCAGGATTCAAAGACATTATATGGGCTTCAAGATGATATTCTACCATTTGGGAAGATAATGGTAAAGGTACTAAATCGAACAGATATGGGAATAAAATTCATCGTGTATTCTAATTCAAATATCAAATCCTTATCAAAATCAAATACCTCATTGAAGAAAGGCGAGACTGGAAACATTGGGGGAATGGATTTTAAGATCTCTGATTTGGCCGCCCTATTAGTTACAATAAATGTAGAAAACAAAGACTATTCAATAAGAAACAGATCTTTAAAAAATATCGGGGGGTATATCTTTGAGATAAGTGGTATCACAGGAGATACCGCTAATCTAAACATTTACCATTCACCTTCAGTCAGTTTAATGGATTACAATCCAAACGTTATCCTTACCGTTACTAAAAAGCTTGAATTCTATGAAGGGGACATATTTGAAATACCTTTTACTGTTGCAAATATAGGAAAAGTCGGTGCAAAAAACATTACAATAGAGTTAGAGAACTCAAACGGGGACATCATAGAAGGGATTTGGAGAGGCACATTAAGTCCGGAAGAAACTAAGGACCTTAAATTTAAAGCCAGATTCAATATCGAAGGGCAATATCAGCTTGTGTTTAATGTGAATACAGCCCAATATTCTGAAAAATTTCAGGAAACTGTCAATATCAAATCTAAAGTAACTTCTGTATTAAAAAAGGGTACAATGAATTCCTTGATTTATATCACAAGGGATTATATCTTGACCCCGGATAGAATTAGGGTGGCCCAAAACTCCATCAATATATTCTTTTTCGTTGGAATCTTATTATCTTTTGGAATAATTATGAACTCTGCTAGGCAAACGCTTCCAACTATTGAGAAGCCAAAAGAATCCCCAAAGAAAAAATCAGTAAAAAGAAGAGAACAATCCATTAATCCAAAAAAAGACGAAGTAAATATAAGTCAAGAGAGGCTTAAAGTTTCTAAGCAAAGAAGGGCGCAAGGTCTCAAAAGAGAAAGTATTAAAAAAAGAGAAAAATAGTTAGTTTCTTTTCCTCATTAGTAGATAAATTGAACCTAGCAGCACCCCTCCGATAATTCCAGCTTCCTCAAAAGGAACATTTTTATTTTCATTATTTGGTTTTTCTGTTTCTGGTTTGTCTACAGCAGCATTATCGTCTCCAGGGGCAATAAAGGCTTCATTTTTCTGGAGCAAGAGGTATATATTGTTATCATTTGAACCAATTAGTATATCTAACTTGCCGTCATTATTTATATCTTCAATGAAAAAGGTTTCAATCCATCCATGAGCCTGGAACGAATATTTTATATCACCTGTGTCATAATCAATCATATACAGTGTATTGTCTTTGCATCCTGCAATAAGATAACTTTTTCCATCTTCCTTCATTGCTTCTATTTTAAATATCCGATCCGGTAAATCAAATCGCTTAAGGTAGGTCCCTTTTGAGTCAAGAATTATTATCTCCCCTTTAGTACCAGCAATAATTAGCTCATCTTTTCCATCATCAGTAATATCAGAAAACGTTGAAGCACTAGACTCAACTTCAGTTCTAAATTCCCACATCTGCCCTAAGTTTCTATTAAGCGAATACGCAACGGTCCCTTTCCATGTTTGGGCATCCTCTCTAAACCATCTTGATACATGGACCATATTGTTATACTTATCAAGATATAGATCTCTTAAAATGTGATTAGTTTCATAGGATTTTACAAGTTTACCTGCACCGTTTAGTATGTATGTATTGTCCCAAGATACAATCATGATCTCGTTTATCCCATCCTCATTTAGATCAACTATTAATGTTCTAAAGTTGTATCCTTTAGTTTTGTAGTTCCATAGTAAATTCAACTTGTCATCAAAGAGATAGACGTTGCCATCATCTGCACCGACAAGCGTCTCAAAGGTTCCATTAGAATCCACATCACCTATATCTAAGTCAAGAATTGAGCCCAAAATAGGAATAACAGCCATTTCCTTTCCATTGCTATCTAAAATGTAAATTAAGGCATTGAATATTTCATTCTTTGAAATAACTCTATTCTCAGTTCCTAAGATAATTTCTTTTTCAGTTGCCTCGTTAATATCCATTACTTTAATCATGGAAAATGAATTATTTGATTCAAACGTCCACTTAGAATTTCCCCTATCATCAAGGCATAAAAACTTTTTACCTGACGTATAAGCAAGTACCTCATAATTGCCGTCCCCATCTAGATCATTTGCCATGATTTCAAGTATGTCAAACTCATCCTTATGAATAATGTTACTTTCAAATTCAATTGCCATTGTTATAGAAATCATTCCCAGAGAAAGCATTAGAATAGTTAATATTGGCATAATTTTAAATTTCATATTATCACAAAACAGATTAATTATTCTTTTATTTAAAACTATTCTTAGATTGAAACAACTTGAATACCAAAAATATATAGAGTATATAGTTTATTAACCAAAACTTTTTAAGGTTTGTTTTTAGAAGTAGTTCAGGTGTAAGTATGCCTCAAGACAAGGAAAAGAAATTTATCTTATTTTTTGAAGAAATAGATATCGATGACATTCCTTTAGTGGGTGGTAAAAATGCCTCTCTTGGAGAGATGATACGGAACTTGAAAAATAAGGGAATAAAAATCCCTGAAGGATTTGCTATAACGTCCTATGCTTATGATTATTTTATAAAGAACGCTGGAATTGAAGAAAAAATTAAAGATATCCTAAAAGATATTGATACCAATATCTATGAAAATCTAGCGACCAGAGGGGAAAAAATAAGGCATGCAATTATTGAAGCTGAATTTCCCGAAGAATTAAAAAATGAAATAATTAAGGCCTATGGTAAGCTAGAAGAAATGTATGGAAAAAATGTTGATGTTGCAGTTAGGTCATCGGCAACCGCAGAGGACCTTCCAGATGCTTCCTTTGCTGGCCAACAAGAAACCTTTTTAAATATTTCCGGTGCCGAAGCGCTCATTTTAGATTGTAAAAAATGTTTTGCGTCTCTATTCACAAACAGAGCTATATCGTATCGGCATGACAAGGGCTTTGATCATTTTTCAGTTAAACTATCAATTGGTGTTCAAAAAATGGCAAGAAGTGATACCGGATCAAGTGGTGTCATATTCACTATCGATACAGAATCAGGATTTAAGGATGTAGTTTTGGTCACTTCGATTTATGGTCTTGGGGAAAATATTGTTCAAGGTGTTGTAAATCCTGATGAGTTTTATGTATTTAAGCCGACATTGAAAAACGGTTACAAATCAATAATTAATAAAAAACTTGGTGCCAAACAAAGAAGGATGATCTATTCAGATGACCCTTCTGAGAGTACAAAGAATATCAGAGTGGAAGAGAAAGATAGAAACAAATTCTCAATTTCTGATGAAGAAGTATTAAAGCTTGCAAGATGGGCAGTGATAATAGAGGATCACTATTCTAGCAAAAAAGGCAAGTACACCCCAATGGATATCGAGTGGGCAAAAGATGGAACAAATGGAGAGCTTTATATCCTTCAGGCAAGGCCTGAAACTGTACATTCTCAAAGGGACTTCAATACAATAAAAACATATATCTTAAAGGAAAAAGGCAAGAAGCTTGTAACTGGCCAAGCTGTGGGGGATCTTATTGGACAGGGAATGGTAAACATAATAAGAACCCCAAAGGAAATCTCTCGTTTTAGAGAAGGAGAAATCCTCGTTACAGAAATGACTGATCCAGACTGGGAACCTGTTATGAAAAAGGCCAGTGCTATTGTGACAAATAGAGGGGGAAGGACTTGTCATGCAGCAATAGTTTCAAGGGAGCTTGGGATCCCATGTATTGTAGGAACTGATAATTCAACTGAAGTGCTGTCAGATGGCCAAAAAGTCACAGTTAGTTGTGCAGAGGGCGAAATTGGTGCGGTATATGATGGATTGTTAAAGTACGAAGTAGAAGAAATTGACATTCAGAAACTTCCTGAAACAAGGACTAAAATAATGATGAATGTAGGTATACCTGAAAAGGCGTTTTACCAATCACAGATTCCAAATGACGGAGTAGGGTTGGCAAGAGAAGAGTTTATCATCAATTCCTATATAGGAATTCACCCGATGGCACTTGTTAACTTCGTGGAACTTAATGAAAAGTCAAGATATGATATTTCAGTTGCAGAAGTTATTAAACAAATTGAAGATAGGACATGTGGGTATCAAGAGAAAACAGATTTCTATGTAGACAAACTTAAATATGGAATATCAATGATTGCCGCTGCTTTCTACCCAAAGGACGTTATCCTTCGTCTTAGTGACTTCAAATCCAATGAATATGAAAATCTAATTGGAGGTAAGTTCTACGAGCCAAAGGAAAGCAATCCAATGATAGGGTGGAGGGGAGCCTCGAGATACTATGATGAGAACTTTAAACAAGCATTCGAATTAGAATGTAACGCCATTAAAAAAGCTAGGGAAGAAATTGGATTGACCAATATTAAAATTATGGTTCCATTCTGTAGAACTCCTGCAGAAGGTAGGAAGGTCATAAGCGCTATGAGAGAATACGGCCTTGTACAAGGCGAAAACGGTCTTGAAGTATATGTAATGTGTGAAATACCGTCAAATGTCCTTGCTGCTGATGAATTTTGTGAAATATTTGATGGATTCTCTATAGGTTCAAATGACTTAACACAACTTGCACTTGGTCTTGACAGAGACTCAGAACTTGTTTCAAGTATCTATGATGAAAGAAACATTGCAGTAAAAAGGTTAATTAAAAAGGCAATTGAAGTTGTAAAATCAAAAGGTAAAAAAATTGGAATTTGTGGACAAGCACCATCTGATTTCCCGGAGTTTGCATCCTTCCTAGTTGAAAGCGGTATTGATTCCATAAGTTTGAATCCTGACACAGTCATTAAGACCAGACTTAATGTATGGGAAAAAGAAAAGGAAATGGGGTTCATATAATTAATGTTTGAATCAATAATTTCATCAATTGTCTTGGGGATAACAGCAGGATTGTGTCCTCTTAATCTTTTTTTTATTATTCCTATTTTTCCAAAGGTATTGGGAGAACGGGCACCGTTCAATGCAGTTGTATTTTCATTAGGTGTTTCAACAGTTTTCATACCGTTAGGATTGTTAGGTAATTTTGGAATTTCTTCAATATTTAGTGGTGAGAATAAGTACGGATTTCTATTAGGGGCAATGATTTCAATTGTAATAGGACTAATTCTACTAAGAATATTAAAGATTAGTTACATAATGTCAGTTAAAAAAGAAAAGAAGTTTTACGGTTCAACACCATACACTTATGGAATATCATATGGATTAATTACCATAGCTAGGGCAGCTCCCCTCTTATTGTCATTAATTTCAATAGTATCTTTAGAAAAGAATATCCTAATGGTCTTGGCTTCACTTCTAATATATTCATTTTTAGTTGGTGCACCACTAATAATAATCTCTTCAGTTTTTGGCTTAAAGAGGGTCGAAGCTTTTGTTAAAAAGTACTCAAAGACTTTGGACAGAATTAGCGGTATATTACTCATCTTAATCGGGGCCTATTACCTGTACTTATTCGTCCATTGACAAATCGATATATTTAAATTAACATACGTTAGAGTAATATTGTATATAATATAGAACAATTTTTATAATTTATTTTAATTTTTAGTATTATGTTCTAATATAATAGATAAACTTAAATAGAGATATGTCATGCTTCAATTGCTAGATAAGGGTGATACCATTGAACGTTTCAGAAAGATCATCAACGATTAGTTATGCTATTAGAGACGTAGTTGAATATGCAAGAAAACTTGAATTAAAAGGAGACAGAATATTAAAACTAAATATAGGGGATCCTCTAAAATTTGATTTTAGAACACCAGAACCTATGGTAGATGCCATTATCAATGCTGCTAGAAATAACTTTAACGGCTATGAGGACTCTCTTGGGAACACAGAACTTAGGAGAGTCATAGCCGAGAGGGAATCAAAAAACAATGGAAAAATATACCTAGAGGATGTTGTTATAACGTCAGGCGTGACTGAAGGGGTGAATCTAGTTTTTGGCGCAACTCTTGAACCAGGAGATGAAGTTTTAATTCCGGGCCCAGGATATCCAACTTACACCGCTTATGCTCATTTCTTTGGAGCAACTCCTGTTTCATATAGGACCATAGAAGAGGAAGGTTGGGACATTGATGTTAAAGATTTAAGATCCAGAATAACTGAAAGAACTAAGTGCATAGTCATAATTAATCCAAACAATCCCACCGGCGCTACATACTCTAAAAAGAATTTAAAGGAAATACTTGATATTGCATTAGAACATGATTTGTTTATAATCTCTGATGAAATTTATGATAGAATCACCTTTAACGATTCTTTTATTAGCCCAGCATCTATGTCAGATGAAGTTCCTATACTGACATTTAACGGTATTTCAAAGATATATCTTGCTCCTGGATGGAGGGTCGGATATATTGCCTTTTACAATTGGGACACCCTTTCTGATATAAAAGAGGGTATAATGAAGGAACTTCGGGCAAGAATTGCAGCAAATTCAGTATGCCAGATGGGCGCCATTGAGGCCTATAATAGCAGTGAAAAGTATGTACTGGAGATGGTCTCAAAGTTGAAAAAGAGAAGTGAATTTGCATATAAGAGGTTAAATGAAATACCTGGGATAAGCACTACAAAGCCGATGGGCAGTCTTTATATTTTTCCAAAGATTGAATTAGAAAATAGGTGGAAAGACGATAAAGAGTTTGTTTATGAATTTTTAAGGATGAAAAAAGTTCTTTTAGTTCACGGAAGTGGATTCTGCCCTGTTTATGGTAAGGATCATTTTAGATCTGTTTTTCTCCCCCCTGTTGACATGATGGAAGAAGCTTTTACAAGACTTGAAGATTTTATGCGAAACAAAAAATGAAGCATATAGATAATCATTTATATTTTAAGCTTCAATGTATAGTATGCGGGCCACTGACTCGGAAATCTTTGAAGCCATTAAGAGTGTTTTAAAAAAGGATACCACAATTCATTCTCAAAAAGAGTTATTTGAAAAAGTTAAGAAAACGCTATCAGGTAAAGAAGAAGTTCAAGTATCTGCTGAAAGAATAAGACGAGTTGCCAAAAAAAATGGTATTCGGATTCAAGTCCACTCAAGAAAAGGTAAAGAAATAAAGATCTGCCCTTTTTGTGGTAAAGAGCTTCAAGATATAACGTCTAAAGATCTTTTTGGGAAATCGACAGTGATTGGCAAATTATGCAAGAACTGTAAGTTTGAAATAGGAATCGGCAGGAGCCCGGCAAGATACGTATTTAGAAAATAGAAAAGTCTAAAATCTGAAAAATCTTCTTTTGTGAACGTTCTCTTTTATCAGAGCCTCTGCTACAGCCTTTAAGAGACCTATAACAATGGGCCCATAAAGAAGTCCTATTGGGCCGAGCATATATAACCCCCCCAATACCCCAACAAGTACTACGAAAGGATGGAGTTGATCCCTATGTTTACAAAACTTGGGGTAAACACAGTAATTATATAAGACTTCTAATATTACGCCTCCGTAAATTAAAAGTAAGACTCCTTTAAGGTAATTACCAAGATATAAATGATAAGCTCCAAGAGGAATAAAGATAGTCCAGGAGCCTACGATTGGAAGGAATGATGCGAGCCCCACTAGAAGGCCCAATAAAAAAGAATATTGAATGCCCAAAACATAAAATCCAATAATAGAGAGGAATCCAGTAATCAATGCACTCATTATATTCCCATACATTAGCTCATCCATTACCTCATTGATAGGTTGAAGTATCTCATGTATATCTTTGTAGTATGAAGGAGGAAGTGCATTTTTAACAAAATTTTCAATCGAAGCCCTCTCAGATAAAAAATAATAAAGTGAAAGCATAAGTATTACTAAATTTAACAAAGTCATATGCAGCTGCCCCATTGTTTTTGAAAATAAGACTGTTATATCGATAATTTGGGGAATAAATTCTAAAATCAGTTTATGTAAGGGGGATTCGGGCATATACAATCCGAAAAGTTTTAGTATAGTTAAATAAGAGTGTGTCCTGAATATCTCAATTAATACATCAAGCTCTTCAAGAGCTTTAAAGAATGCATATAGCAATGTAATTAGGATTGGCGCAGATACAAAAAGAGTTGTAAACGCTGCTGAGAGATTATTTCTTTTTATTTTTTCATATATTTTATTATAAACAGGAAGAAATGTATAAGCAAGAACAAGGCCCCCTATCAGTCCAGGGATAACAGGATAAACTAGATATGCTCCAAGTAGGATAATCAATATGCCTATGATAATCTTAACATAAGAAATCTTATCCATTGCTACTTTTTTAATTGACTAATATTTAAGATTTACTAAATCATAAAGTAAATTAAAAATAAAATTGAATTATCAATCAACTGGACACTCTTCTTCCCATGGCCTGATGCATTTTTTTAATCCTTCACACCATTGATATCCTGCAGCTATTAGGCATCCATGCTCGTCGACATCTCCACCGATTGTGCATGATTCTTCCCATGGCCTGATGCATTTGTTCTTTACCTCACACCAAATGTAGCCAGCAGATCCTTTGCATCCATGCTCATCAACATCCCCGCCAATACCACATGTTTCTTCAAAAGGTCTGTAGCATCTATTAGTGTATTCGCACCATTGGTATCCGGCAGCTATTAGGCATCCGTGAGAGTCTCTATCTCCGCCTATTGGAGGCTTTGGTGGATCTGGAACACATGATTCTTCCCAAGGTCGGTAGCATTTTTGTTTATACTCACACCATTGATATC
>JAAZKM010000293.1 GCA_012799835.1 Candidatus Methanofastidiosia archaeon | reverse complement strand
ATTATAGGTTTTAGACTTAGACGTAAAGCTTTCTCAATTACTAGGTGGCGTACTTGTCTTGGCGTCATGCCAGTGCTTTTTAACAAGGCGATTTGTCGAAGTTCCTGATTGTTCCAGACATTAAAAGAATTATAAATAATTAATATAAATAAAGCCAAGATGCAAGCTAAAAGAACAACTCGAAAACTCCAACGCTCTATAAATTCACGGGAGGGAATTAAACCTGATTTGAAGATAAGTTTTCCTTCTAGATATCCTGTGTTATAATCTAATGTGCCATTTTTTAATAATTCATCTTCACTAGCCCGTTCAAAATCTTTTAAAATTTGACGCATTGAATTATAGGTATCTCTCTCATTTTTGAACCAGATAGTAGCATCAACACTAGAATTGGCATTATTAAATAGTATATCATTGTCTTCTATGGCTAGTTTTCCAAAAAATAAATAGTCTTTGTCAAAACTCATAAGTTCTTCTTTGAAAATACCACCTATTTGGTATTCATTAGGCCCCAGTTTAACTTTACCACCTAAAGTATAAGAAGAATTCTCTAATATAAAAGCTTCTGATACTAAAATTTCATTGTGCTTATGGGGTAAATTGCCTTCTAATAAACGAGATTCAAAAAAACCAAAACCTGAATCTAAAAGTAATGGGGACTGAAGATAAAGGTTCACATTTGGACGTTGAAAGGATGTATTTTCTATAAAGATACCTTTTGAAAACCCTAAAGTTTCAATACTTTCATTTTTATGTAATTGCTTATATTCATCCTCGCTAATATTGAGTAAGGTAGCATGATAGTCACCGAACATTTCTTTATGGTATTTCCACTGACCTAACTCAAGGTCACTATATATAAAAAGCAAAGTACCTAGCATGGCTACTGCGATTAAAATTGAATAAAAAACTGCAGAGGAACGATTAGAATTTTTTACACTATTTTTGGCTAATTCTGAATTAATCTTCATGAAATTCTCCTTTCATACAATGATCCATCAACCATAATTAAGATTCGCTGACAGGCTAGAGCTACCTTTTCATCGTGAGTAACAAGGATAATTGTAGCTTGGAATCGTTGATTTATTAAACGGAAAAGTGATGTAATTTCCTCACTATTTTTACGGTCTAGATTCCCTGTTGGTTCGTCCGCCAGAATTATTGCGGGGCGAGACACTAAGCTACGGGCAATAGCCACTCTTTGTTGTTCCCCACCAGATAACTGATTAGGAAAACGTTTCATTTTATCCTTAATTCCCAATGTTTGAATAATTTCTTGGAGAAACTCTTGTTCAGGTTTTCTTTGATCTAAAAGTAAAGGTAATAGGATATTTTTTTCCACTGTTATGTTAGGGATCAGGTTAAAAGACTGATAAATGATTCCAATATTTCTTCGACGAAATATTGCCATATCTTTTTCTTTTAAAGAAGTAATATCCACATCTTGAATTAGGATTTGTCCTTCTGTAGGGTAATCTACTCCTGCCAGCATATGTAGCAAGGTGGATTTTCCAGAGCCACTATCACCCATGATAGCAATGAGTTCTCCTTTTTCTAAGGTTAGACTTACTTTATTTAAGGCAACTACTTGCTCTGCCCCAGGATAGATTTTATTGAGATTTTTTGTTTCTAAAATTCGCATATATTTCCCTCCTTAATAAATGTTATCTTAAAGATATAATATTAATGTGACAGCAAAGTGACATAGAAACAATCTAACATTTATCTCTATTACGAATAGACCGACATGTTAAAAAGGAGTTTGCATATTTAAGATTTACGAAATTAAGAAACATTGACTTGTTCCCACTGACCTGTACTCAAAACATAGTCATGGACTTATTACCGACTACCACCAAAACT
>JAAZKM010000292.1 GCA_012799835.1 Candidatus Methanofastidiosia archaeon | reverse complement strand
CTCTTGAAGAAAATAGGATTTTATTAAAAAAATTGAAAAGTTCTTACTCAAAGAGCGATATAGAAAAAAGGGCAACTAATACAATAGAAAGGATGCTTTCGAAAGGTATAACTGCAATAAGAACTCAAGTTGATGTAGATCCAACGGCTGGAATAATACCAATAAAATCACTTCTAAGTATAAAAGAAAAGTATAAAGATAGGGTTCACATTGAAATAGCAGCTTTTCCACAAGAAGGTGTGGTAGACGAGGCAAAAAGAGATTTGATGGAAAAGGCAATCGAACTAGGTGCTGATGTGGTAGGTGGGCTTCCACTTGTAGAAGAGAAAGGAAATGAAAAAAAACACCTTGAAATACTTTTTGAACTAGCAAAGCAGTACAATAAAGCGCTTGACATCCAAGTAGATGAAACAAATGATCCTAGGCTAGCGATATTACCCGAGGTACTAAAAAAGACAAAGGAAGAAAATTATGAGGGCAGAGTAACTGTAACACATGCAATAGCACTTTCAAGAATGCCGACAGAAAAAGCAAAAAAAATAATCGAACAAATGAAATCATTAAGAATTAACGTCATAGTGACTCCAAGTGCAAACATGATTACAAGGTTTGTAGAAATAAATGACCTTTGGATGAGACCTTCAAATAGTATTACCAGAGTTACAGAGTTATTTGACAATGGAATTAACATCGCGATAGGGACTGACAATATACGAGACATCTTTTATCCATTTGGAAACTGCAGCATGATACGTGAGCTTCATATGCTAATATCTGCAACAAGGATGACTACAAGAGAGTATATAGACGGAGCTATTTCCATGGCAACGACAAATGGTGCAAAACTTTTAGGATTAAATTACGGAATAGAAGAAGGAAAACAGGCGGATATAATAATTACAGATGCTATGTCAAAACTTGATATCTTAAATAGTGATGAAATCATTCCTTGTGTAATAAAAAATGGAAATATTATGTCTTTAGATGAGAATAAACTTCAGAGGAGGGGTAATTAATGTCCGGAATTCCTTCAATAGTAAAAGATGCAATAGATATGCATTATCATATAGGCCCAGATATTCTTCCAAGAAAGGATACAGTTGAAAGCCTTTTGAAAAATGAAAAAGGAAAAATTACTGGAATAGCATTAAAATCTCATGCATTTCCAACAATATCCGCAATAAATACAATTGAAAAAAAATCAGAATTTCCTTTTTTAATAGGTTCAATTACTTTAAACTATTTCATGGGAGGATTTAATCCAAGTGCAATATATGCTTCAGCAACAATGTCAAAAGGTGCACCAATAATAGTGTGGTTTCCCACAATACATGCAGAAAATCATTTGTTGAAAAATCATAGTCAGTATGAAATACCCCCAGAGTGGGTAAGAGATCCAAAATTCAAGCCAAGACTAAAATCTGAACTTAAAGCCATAAAAGTTACAGATTGGAATTCTAAATTATTTGAAAAGTGTATTAGAGTTCTTAAAGCAATAAAAGAAAATAATTGTATTCTAGCAACAGGACACCTTTCATGGCAAGAAAGCTATGTTCTAGCAAAAGAGGCTTTAAAAATGGGCATTCCCACAATCGTTACTCACCCAATGCAAAGAGATATCAATATGCCAATTGAAATTCAAAAAGAACTTGCATTAAAAGGAGCTTATATTGAGCACTGTTATGTTATGTGGCTAGATAGAGATCATCCAGAAGACTATCCTCTTAAAACAATAAAAAAAGATATTGAAGAGGTAGGCTATGAACACTGCATAATCTCTTCTGACGCAGGCCAAATAAAAAATCCTTCATCAAGTGAATGTCTTGAAACATATATGAACTTGTTAAATAAAGAAGGCATCTCAGAAAAGGCATTAAAAACGATGGCTATAACTAATCCAAAAAAAATATTAGGAATGAAATAAAATGGTAGATATTTCGGCAAATCTTTCAGGAATACATTTTGACAGTTGCATAATGAATGCATCAGGGCCTTTGGATACTACTTTAGATGAACTGGTGGATATTGCAATTTCTGCAGCAGGAGGAGTTGTAATGAAGTCATGTACAATTGAAGCAAGGGAAGGTAATCCCTCTCCAAGATATATGGATATCGAGTGGGGCTCAATAAATTCAATGGGTTTGCCAAATCTTGGCTACAAATACTATAACGAGATAGTCCCAAAGTTAAAGTCCTACGGTAAGCCGTTAATAGCAAGCATAGCAGGAGTGGCTAGTGAGGAGTATAAAAAAATAGTAGAAGCATTTAATTCTTCAAACGTAGATATTTTGGAAATTAATTTATCCTGCCCAAATGTTGTTGGGAAACCTCAGATAGGATATGATTTTGAAATGTCAGAAGAGATAATGAATGTTGTAGGTGATGTTTCTGAAAAGCCATGGGGCGTGAAATTGCCTCCGTATTTTGATTTTATCCATTTTGAAGAAATGGCAACTATTCTTAATAATACAAAAATCTCATTTATTGTTAGTATAAATTCTATTGGTAACGCCCTTTTTATAGATTGGAATAGTGAAAAAGTTGTAATAAAGCCAAAAGGTGGTTTTGGTGGACTTGGTGGTAAATATATTAAGCCAACGGCTTTAGCAAATGTCCGGAAGTTTCACGAGCTATTGAATAAAAAAATTAAAATTGTAGGTGTGGGTGGAATATATACAGGGATTGATGCATTTGAATTTATTCTCTCTGGAGCAACTTTACTTCAACTTGGAACTTCGTTTTCCCAGGAAGGGCCCCCCATATTTGAACGAATATCAAAAGAACTTTGCCAAATAATGGGAAAAAAAGGCTACACCACTTTAGATGACTTTAGGGGGAAATTAAAGGTGATAGAGTGAATAAGCTCTACGACGTACTTCTTTCAACTAAAAGCTTTCAGATAAACACAAATGATCCATTCACTTTCGCATCGGGAATAAAAAGTCCAATTTACTGTGATACGAGGAGATTGATCTCTTACCCAAAAGAAAGGAAGATAATTCTTTTTGGATTTCTAGAAAAAATTAGCAATATGGGAATTGAATGTATACTAGGAGTTGCTACAGGAGGGATATCATGGGGGGCATGGCTTTCTGATAGGCTCGATCTCCCTTTTGGATATGTTAGATCCTCTAGTAAGGGCTATGGGAAAAAACAGAGCATCGAAGGAGATATTGATGTTAGGGATAATATTCTCATTATTGAAGACGTTGTTTCAACTGGTAGTTCAATTGGAAGGGCAATCAATTTACTAAAAGAATCTTCTGCCAACTCTCTTAATGCGCTTTCAATATTCTCATACCAATTTCCTGAGTCTGTAGAAATGTTTCAGAAACTAAATGTTCCATTTCAAAGTCTTTTAACACTTGAGGGATTGCTTGAGCATGCATCCGATAGTTTAGGCGATACCAAGGGTGAAATTGAATTATGGAGAAAGAATCCATGGGAATGGAAAAGACATGAATAAAGAAGATGTCCGAAAGAGGATTTGTTTAGCGCTTGATGTTGATTCGTTAGCCTTAGCTAAAGAAATAATTAAAGAAAGTTATGAATATGTCGGAACATATAAGATTGGAAAGGAGTTATTTGTTTCCGAAGGGACTTCTTCGATTAAAATTCCACAAAGTTTTGAAAGAGATGTTTTTTTAGATCTTAAATTTCATGACATCCCAAATACAGTTAAAAATGCTTCAAAAGCGTTAGTTAAACATAATATTAAAATGTTCACCATTCATTCAATGGGTGGAAGTGAAATGATTCAAGCAGCCGTTAGAGGGGTAAATGATGGTGTCATTAAATATGGAAAAATAAGGCCAATGATTTTAGGAGTAACAATACTCACAAGCCACGATAGGAATTCCCTTAAAGACATACTTATTGATAAATCTTTTGACGCAGCTCTTGTCAGCTATGCAAAAATAGCTTCAGAAAACGGATGTGATGGAGTAATTTGCTCTCCAAAAGATATTAATGTTCTAAGACCATATATTAATAGAAAAATTCTATATGTTACTCCTGGTGTTAGGTTGAGAGACGATAAATTTTCTGATCAAAAAAGAGTATGTACGCCAGAAGAAGCAATTGTTAATGGGGCCTCTATCATAGTTGTTGGTAGGAGTATATTGGAATCTAAAAATAGGATTGAAATATTGAAGAAAATATACAAAGAAGTGGAAAAGGGATTGAAAAAGGATAATATTTTTAGTTAGGTACCAAAAATGATAGTATTCAAATTCTACTCGCAGTTTATAAAGATGATCAAATGAATTATGAATCCGATGTTGCGATCGTTGGTGCGGGCCCTGCAGGTTCAACTGCAGCATATGTTTTAGCTAAACTTGGACTAAATGTTATAATAATAGATAAATCCTCTTTTCCAAGAGATAAGTTATGTGGTGGCCTTCTATCCTCAAAATCAGTGAGATTGCTAGAAAAAATTTTCGATGAAACTGAAGAATCCTTAAACAAAAAAATAATAAATTTTTCTTCAAATATGTTTCAAGTTATGTTTAGGGAAAAAACTTTAGCGAAGTATTACTCCAAAACCCCAACATATTTTGTTGAGAGAACTGTTTATGATAATTTCTTACTAGATAAAGCTATTTCTTCAGGTGCTACTTTTATTCAGGATGAAACTGTAAAAAAAGTCGATTTGGATTCCAATTTTTTATTTACTTCAAAAGGAAATAAAATAATTTCTAAATATATTGTAGGTGCTGATGGTGCTAATAGTATTGTAAGGAAGGAATTTGAAAACAATGGAATTATTTGTAAGGATATTTGGAGAAATAATCTTGGTATCACGCTTGAGATTTCTATAGACAAAAAAAAATTGCCCATCGAAAAGAATATTATATATTTGTATTTTGGGTATATAAAAAATGGATATGCGTGGATATTCCCTAATATGGATAAATCTATAATTGGCATTGGGGGTTTACTAAAAGACATAAACAATGATAGTATTAATGACATGTTTATTGATTTCTTAATTTCGTTAGGATTTGATAAAAAAACTATAGACTCTATTATCAAAAAAATTAGAGGTCATCCAATACCTTTTGGAAATTATATTGAAAAGCCGATTTATAAAAAAACAATTTTAGTTGGAGACGCAGCAGGATTTGTCAATTCTATTACTGGAGAGGGAATATATTATGCACATAAAAGTGCAGAAATAGCAGCAAACGCAATATTAAAAGATTATACAGATGAAGGTAAATTGGGAGAAAATTATATTGGTAATTTGAATCTTTTACTATTGCCTGAGTTATATAATTCAAAAAAAAGCAGAAATCTTTATTTTAAGATTTTTAATAATTATTATCTAGCCAAAATAGCAAGTTTTTATATGTTTAAAAATACTAAATACTACTAGGCTAGATTTAGTTAATTATGTTGAAATGGATTTAATATTGAATTATCATAACGTATCCTTATATATGTTATATGCTAAAAATGGAATATATACCTGCAGTGAGTAATATGGATACTCAAAATAACATAAATATACTTGTTGCTGAAAAAGCTTTAGAACTACTCAAGAAGACTATTGAGAGTAGTAGATTTGAAGGAATTTGGAAAAAGAAAGAAGCATTACAATTCTCTGATTTAATGAAATCAGATATTATGGCAATTAAATTTTCATACGCTGAAAAAGAAAATATTGGTGAAATGACTTCTCCGCTTAAAGATAAAATAAAAAATCTTCAATCTGCGCTTGGAGAAAACTGGAGTACCACTTTTCTTTCTAATGCTAAAAAAGAAAATAAAACATCTACTAAAATGGGAATAGCTAAAATTATTTTTGCTATGAATACATTATATTTTCTTGATAAAAGGATCAAACAGGACAATAGATATGGAGTGGACACAATTGTTGGAAAGATCCTTTCAGTTTCGAAGATTTCAGATTCTCTTCTTGTATGTAATGTGGATATTAAAAGAGCAATCACAGTCTTAACAAATGATATGTCAGTTAAAACTGGGGATATTGTCGCAGTCTCTATACTACCTCCGCGAGAATTTTATGGACAAGTTTCTGAAGGAATGTTTTGTGGTATACATGGAGTTTTAAAAATTGAAGGAGAGATTGGTAGTATAGCAGAAATACCGATCGAGGGATATAAAGAAACTGTAAATATGGTCCAAGATTTTTTAAAGAATTAATGGAATTATATATATTGATTCCATACCTTCATTTCCATAATTAATTTATCTTATACAACTCATTTGGAGATATTTATATGATGTTGTTTTTTTTACAGAAATTTTACTCTTTATATTTTATGAAAATTTGTTTTGCACCAGTAACTTCCACTTTATTTTCCTTATTTCAGATGTGTTTTTATAAAAGTTATAATACTACATGTTTTTTTGGTAATATTACTGTAAAAACGCTTCCTTTGCCATATTCGGATTTAACATTAATTATTCCATCATGATTAGTTACAATACTTCTTGCAATTGGAAGTCCAAGACCTATGCCTTGTCTCATAACATCATCAACTTCTGCCCTATAGAATTTTTCAAAAATATATTTAATGTCTTTTTTTCTTATTCCAATTCCATTATCTTCTATTTTTACTTCAATATTTTCTTTCCTATCATCTATAGTAATATTTATTTTTCCATCTTCATTTGAAAAAGTAATCGCATTTTCGATTAAATTAACAAAAACTTTAGTGAGTTTGCTTTTGTCTCCTTCTAAATAAAAATCTTGGCCGATTGAAGTAAAGGATAATTCTATGTTTTTTTTACTAGCTAAAATACTAAAATCCTGAGTAACAATATTTATCATTTCTTTAAGGTTAAATTTTTCCATGTTGATTTTTTGATCTTGAAAATCTATTGTTATAAAATCTTCAATTTCCTTAACTAAATAGATTAATCGTTTTATGTTTCTTTGAATTGAAGTAATCATTTTTTTGTTATGGGGATCAATTGAATCTAACTGAATATATTCATTACTCAAGCTAATAATTGCTAATGGGTTGTATAGTTCGTGAGCTATTGCATCGATAAAGTCTTTCTTTGCTTTATCGGAATCTTTTAGCTGATCATAAGCTTCCTGAAGTTTTTCTGTTGTTTTTTGTACCTCAATTTGTAATGCTTTATTGAAGTTCTCTCTAATCATAGAAGTTCTCTTTAATTTTTCAGCCATTTCATCCATTTGTCTTGAAAGAATTGCTATTTCATCCTCACCATCAAAACCTACTTTAATATTAAAATTACCTTTACCAACTTCTTCTGCATGCTTGGATATTTTTTCCAAAGGAATAATTATTTTTTCTTTTATATACCTAGATAATGAATAATTTATCCCCATGTCAATGAAAAACATTAAAAAAACAATGACAAATATAGTTTCAATAATTGTTGTATCTACGGGATACCCTGAATTTATTATAATAATAGAAATAATTATGCCTAATCCAATGATAATTATATTAGTTATGTACAGTATTTTTATACGAAGAGTATCTAACTTCTCTTTTATGCTGATATCAGGTTTTAAAAAATTATATTTTAATACTGCAAATGCAAATAAAATCATCATTAGTGAGTTTGTTATTGGCAGGACATATATATTCCCAGTTAATTCATTAAAATGAAAAAAAGTTCTGAGTTTGCCAATGTATATAATTGAATTTAATATTATGCTTGTTGTAATTGGGATGAGAGTTCCTATAAAAGCAATTAAGTATCTACGTCTTTCAACTAATGAATTGCATAACTTTGATGATTGAGTGAGGAGGTACAGTCCATATATTAGGCAGATGACATAGTAGATGAAAAAAATATAAAAAAAAGGCCCATATAGTTGTTCAAATTTACCGTTAAAATAAGACACATTTTTTATGAATAAATTTGTAGCCAGAGTTAAAGAGAAAAAAAAACTGACGAGTATAATGTATATTCTGTTAATTTTCATTTTAATTTTTGAAAGACTGGAACTCCACATTAGGTATAGAGTTGGGATCCATATCACGAAAAATAAATTGAGTTTATTCCACCATAACATATACGGTCTTTCAATAATCAATGAATTAGTGACGATTATTCCCGCCATAAAAAAAGCTAGAATGGAAAATAAAATGTTTATTTTTGATTTATAGTTAGATTTAATAGAGTATAGTCCGAGTAATAAATTAAAAAAAAAAGCTGATAAAACAAGATTATTCATAATTACCAAGCTTATTGTGCAAACCAGCAGTGGAGCCTTGATGCTTCAAACCAGAAGTTTGGCTGTGATAAATTTACAGTTCCTGTTCCTTCATTTTCTTTAATGTATGCTTTTATTATTTCATGTTTAGTTTTTTCCATATAATCACCTTCCATTTCATCTTTTTTGAGTTATTTATAAGATTTACTAACTATATTGTGAATTTCTCAATTTAATATTTCTTTAAGCAAGTTATTTCTTTTGTCATTAAATTTATCGATGCTCGAAGATATCTTATCTGAAGCATCTTCAAAAAATTTAGTCAGATAATATAGATTATATGCTTTAATTGATTCAATTGCCATTTTTTGATATTTCAGCGAGATGTCAAGAGTGTTTTCTAAAATATTTGTTTCAATAAACGCAGCTGCAATATCCATAACGTCTTCTTTTCCCTTATCCACTAGATTTTCTTCCTCGAGGTATTGAATTGCTTTTACTAAAGGATAAGTTATCTGCCCAGAAACAAAATCATCTTTCCATCCAAGAACATCATTGAAAAGCTGCATAGAAGTTCCCCAGTATTCAATCATTGAAAATAAGTCATTTCTTTTTTTTTCATGTGATTCTTCAAGATATAGATAAGATAAAAGTGGGATTCTTAGATGAAAAGCTTTTCTTGCCATTAGCTCATAGTTATAGTTCTTCATATCTTCTGTCAATATGCCAGAATATTGATACTGATTCTTTTCAAAAAGAATTGCATTTGAAAAACTTGTAAGTGTATCTTCCAGATCTTTCATAAATAGTTCATTTTTTCCAATTAAATTAAAACATATCTCGTACATTTTAAATTCACAAATGTTAGATAAAAGAAGCAAGTTTATATCTATTTTTTCAGGATTGTCCAAAATATCATCTACAATTCTAAGATGCATTATACCATAAACATCAAGATTGGAAAGCTTTCTAGACACATATTCTTTATCCTTAATGTCAAATCCCTCAGATAACCAATATGGAAAAAGTAAGAAGGTGTTGAATCCCTTCATAGAGATTTTAAACTTATCAAGAAAAGAGACACCTAAAGTAGAGATTGGTTTTTCAAGACCTGATATAAATGAATTAACATCGTTAAGTACAAGATTAATCTCTTTACTAAAGTCATCAAAAAAAATCATAATATTCCCTCAAGCCAATCACTTATTTCCTTTACCTCATAGATATCAAGGGTATATACTTTTCTATCTTTATAAGGGATGTCATTTAGTGATTGCTTGAATTCCTTTCCTTTTTCGAATATATCTCTTGAATTATATACTGCTTTGTGGACAATTTTGTTCTTGTGTGTAAAAAGGGCCCTAACAGTTGTTTCAAAAATCTGACTGACTTCAAATTTTTTATCCAGTCTAATATGAACAATTGATGACCATACTTTAGGTTCTGGGAAAAATGCAGATGGAGGAATATCTTTCAATATTTCGATTTTAGAATAGATGTTGGACATTATTGATAATCTTGAATAATCGTTCTCCCCTGGCCTTGAAACAAATCTTTTTGCAAATTCCTTTTGGTATAATAGTGTTGCAGATTCAAAGTTCATTTCAAATAATTTGAATGTAATTTGTGAAGATATTGCATAGGGGATGCTTGAAACAATGGTATCAAAATTTTTATCTTCAAATTTGAGGAAATCTTCATTTATGATTTCCACATTATCGAAATCATATTCTTGTTTTAAGATATTAATAAGTTTAGGATCCTTCTCAACAGCTATTACTTTGTCACAAACTTTAGACAGTTTTTCAGTAAGAAATCCTAATCCAGGGCCTATTTCCAGTACTTTGCCTTTGCCCTGAGATGCCATAAATCTTAGGACTTCATCAGAAATAAGAAAATTTTGAGAAAATTTTTTGGATGGTCGAATGTTATATTTATTCAAAAGATAAAAAAGACGATTTGATATCATTCCATCTCTTTTGGCGGTCTACTTATAAAAACAGAATACCTATCAATTTCTTGCATTTCATTAAGTATCCTAGTTATAATCATCTTTTTTGGATCAGGTATAGACGGAACTCTGTCTTTTATATCGTTAAATGAGTTGAAAGGGCCTTTTTTTCTCTCTTCTAGGATCTCATTCATTAATTTTTTTCCGAGTCCAGGCAATAGCTCTAATTTATGATATCTGATTGATATAGGTCCAGATGTGTTAAAAAATTCAACAAATTTTTGTTCATTTTCAGATACAATTTTTTCTACAATGAACTTTAATTCTCCTTTTGCTGTTGTACTGAGTTCATTATAGCGAAGTCTTTTTTTAACACGAGCTATTTTTTCTCTTTTCCCCTTTCCTATGAAAACTCTCTCGTACATTGAAAGATCAGTTGATGGCACTACCTCTAACAAAGTAAAATAATTTTCACCCATTATATGTGCTATAGGTGTCCTTTTATGAGGGGGGAGATTTTCTCCAGGAAGTCCTTGTGGAAGATAATCTAGAACTATCCCATACTCCTCAAAAACACCAGTTCTTACCATCATAAATTTCACTTATTTTTTATATTTGGCCATAACTTCCAGTATAGCGTTTATTTCCTCTTCATCTAGTATTAATCTTTCTTTTGAGAACAGCACTTCTAAATCTTTTTTATCTTCTGGGACAATGTCAACTATTTTGACTATATTTTCTTTTTTTAGTCTTGGAACATTTTTAGTAAGCTCTTCAGATGCTTTTTCTACATCCTCAGTTTCCATTTTACTGAATTTATTTGCATAGTCTAGCGATATACCTTGCTCATATCCCAATTCGATTTTTTCAGCTCTACTAGAAAGTATCTCTTTTACTTTAGCTATTGGAATAACATCTTCAGAGATTATTTCCTTTCCTATCATGAAAAACCTCTTTTTAAAAAACCTGTTTTTTCATATGTTCAGGTCTTGAAATTATAATTTTTTCTTTATTTCCGTCCATTATAGAAAGTAGATACGCTGAACCTCTCTTCCCAACTACCTTGCCCGTTTTTCCATGAAATCTTGGGAAGGGCATACCTTTATGGATAGATGGTTCTAAAATAATGTGTACTGAGTCTCCTACATCAAATTCCTGAAGAATTCTTGATACTGGAACTTTTCCCCTTGTTCTCACATCTTTTGTCAGTTTACCTCTTGTCTTAATCCTGAAACCATGAGACTTTCTAGTCATTATTACACCTTCTCTTCAATACTAATTACATTTAGCAATACACACTTTACATTCTTACCCAATAATTCTGCAATACTGGGATTTGTTCTCGCCTCATCCCCTGAGATAAGTTCTTTAATATAAAGTCCACCATCACAGTATATCTCTAAAGATGAGCAATTTTCCTTAGAGGTAAGAACTTTATAAACCTTTCTAATTCTTGTTTTGTCTACTCTTCTGTGCATAACTCTGTTTGGAGTTTCTTGGTATATATCCCTGTTAGAAAAAAATTCTTCAATCTTCTCTTTTTCATCCTCATTTAAGCTTATGTCAATCTCTGCAAAGTAAGTTTTCCTCATAAGGGTATTCTTTATTTTTTCTACCATATCTTTCTCAGCATAACAAAGTCCTGAAATTATTATTTTTCCCTTATTCTTATTATTTATTTCATGTTCTAATTTTTTTAGATCAATATGCCTAATTTGGGGGGATTTTATCTCCAAAACAAAAGGCCTGCCATTACCAAGCATTAAAACGTCAATATCTTCCCTTCCAGCTCCATGGAAAGCAGAATCTGTGCCCCTAGTTTCATTTAAGAAAAGTTCTGTTATTAGCTCTTGAACACTTTCATCATACATTTTTCCAGTATGGTTGCATTTTGAACATCCTTTACCTTTGCATTTTCTGCATAACCATTTTGTCTGAGGGATGCCTCTAACAAGTTTGTTATATCTGCCATAAATAAACAAAGGATTAATAAAATACTCAATTTTAGACTTATATGGATGAATAATTATAGTGACATCTTCTTTTTCCCTTTTAAACTCCTTTTTGAGTTTCAATCCTATTTTTTTGCCTAACTCTCTATTAAGTTCTTGTTTGATACCTTCTTGGTATTGAAGATCATACTTTTCTTTAAGGATATCTTCTTTTTTAATAATTTCATCTGGAATTTTAGTGCCAACGTGAAAGGTATTAAATTCAAAATTTGGGGAAATATTTTTTACAATTTCATCTGTTTTATCAAATATGTTATCACAAAGAAAACAAGATTTTTCTTGATTTAAAATTGAGGATTGCTCTGGGAATAAACTAATTAATAAATTTCTTATTACTTTCCCTCTTCTTTCGTTTGTAGATGTAGAAATTTTGCCAAACTGTCTACCGAGACAATGATTGGATAGAACATTATCAGTTAATATCTCCTTAGAGGCTTTTAGTATCATCTAATCTTTATCTCTTCAAAGGCCTTTAAAGGATTTATCAATTAATCCATAGCAAATTTGTAACTTTTTTACTATTTCATGTTCTGTAGCAGAATCCTTATGGAATGGTATATTTTCAAATTTTTGCAAAAGTGTATTGTATTTGTTTTGTGCTTCCCATATTCTTGAAAGTAAAACATCTTTATCTCTATACATTTTTATAAATTCAGTGCAGCCTTCTTTTATCTCCATGATGTCTCTCTCATATTGTATTTCATAATCTATTTGCTTTATTAAATTTTGACATTGTTGGATTCTTTCTTTTAGTAGTTCTTGTGATTTAACATCGAGTTCATTTTCAAACTGCTTATAATCTGCGACAATGTCCTTATATTTATCTATCATTTCCATAACAAGTGCCTTGTCCGATGGTTCAACGTACGAGTATCTTGTGATAAATCCTCCAATTTTATTAACAATCTTATCAATTTTACTTTGTACGATTTCTTTTTCCGCATCTTTAATTCTATTACTAAACTCAGACATCAAGGCTTCTATTTCAAGTCTTAACTGTTCATCATATTCAAGCAATAGGCCTTGTTTTTCTTTTACCAATGCTTGATACTGATCTTTGGCTTCAGCAGGATTTCTTAAAACCTGTGCAAAACTAAATCTTTCTAATACCCCTTTAAGATTTCTAATAAAATACTGAAGCTGCTCCTCTTTGACAATTTCAGCATGCTCTACCCTCTTCCTGAGTTTTGCAAGGATTTTATCTATATCATCTCTTTTATCTTCTGCAATTATTGATAGAATCTCATTTCGTGTCTTGACTAAATCTTTATAAAAGTCTCTTACTTCAAATAGATTGGCATTTATATACGCTTGATCAAACTTAATATCAAAAGTCTGCGCCCTTCTCAATAAGATGTCAATCTTTTGTAGTTCGTCCTCCTGAACTTCCTTTAGTTTTGCACTTATTTTTTCTATCTTTCGCTCTATCTCTATTTCCTGCTCCGAATTAGCAAATACAATTATACTGTCTTTTTCTTTCAAAAGTTTTTGGAACTCTTCTTTTGCTTTAAATAAATTGTCTAATATTTTTTCATCTGTGAACTCCCCAAGTTTTTTGTTGAGGTATTCGATAAATTCATCAACGTTACCTTTTTTACCATCTTCAATTTCCTTTATTCTATTATCAAATATGTTAAGATTGATATTGATTGCTTTTTCAAGCTCATAATCGATGCCAACTGGAAGATTTTTTTGTTCTCTCCTAAGACCATTATATAATACGACCGCATCTTTTATGTTGGCATCTATGTGTTCCTTAGGGAATTTATCCAAAACATCTATGGTCTTACTAAGAAAATCTTCTAATATCTTGATTTTAGCTTCTTCAGTTTTGAGAACTTTCTCTTGTATTTCAGACAGATTGCTCTCAATCACTATTTCTAGATCGGCAGGCAACTTCTTTTTTTCCTCAAGAAGTTTGTGATACATCTGTCTGGCAGACTCTAAATCAGTATTTATTTTAGAATAATCAAATTCCTCTAGAGCTTTATACGAGTTTTCTAAAAATCTTTCAAGTTCTCTCTTTTTTATTTCTTCAACGTTTTTTACTCTCAAAAAGAGATCATTAAGATTTTTTTCAATATTTTTGCTTAATTCATTAGAAAATCTTGGATGCAATCTCTGCATATCCCTTGACAGGGCCACATAGGTTCTTTCGGCTTCCGACAGATTACCTGCAATATAATCTTCGGTATATTTTTCAAGAGCTCTGCCTGTTCGATCGTATACAAATGAAAGATTCTCAATTTCTCTTTTTTCTACATTTTCTATCCTTGAAAGAAGAGTGTCAATTGAATTACGAACTTTTTCTTCGACTTTAGAATCTATAATTCCCTTTAATGAATTTCTTGTTTTACTATATTTTTCGTAAACTACCCTAGAATCAAGAGGATTTTCGAGTATATACTCATCAGTAAATAATGGAAGTAGTTTTTCTACTTCATCAAGAATTGTCAATAAATCAATTCTTTTTTTATCTTCAATCTCCTTTATCCTCTGATTTAAAATTTTGAGATTATTATCAATAAGGGTGGCTCTCCCACCTTTCAATTGCTTCTTCTTTTCTAATAATGATGTGTATATTTGTCGTGTTTCTTCAAAGTTATCCGATATGTACTCCTCACTCAAGCATTTATTTTGTTCTTCAATTTCTTTTAAAAATAATTCATAATCCCTTTTTAATATGTCTTCGGCCTGCTTTATCTTATCTTCAATGTTGGCTAAATAGTTATTTATCTCACCTTCAATTTCAGGCGAAATATTTTTTGGGAGTCTTTTATTTTCTACATCAAGTAAAGAGAATATTTCAAGGACATCGGTATAGTTATTAATGACATAATCCAATGAAAATGTTTCGTCCCTATTTTTTACTTTTCTTAAAAAATTGAGTAAAACAAGTTCTTGCTCTTTTTCGGTCTGATCAATTCTATACTTTAATTCTAATAAATTTGAATCAATTTTTTTCTGGATGTCCCAAACAATGACCTTTAGTTCATCAATATCTTCATATATTTTCTGTTCTTCTATTTTAGTATCGTTATTACTTGTAACTGCATCTACATTTTCTTTTATTCGTTCAAGTTTTTCTTCAAAGTTTTCAATTTCCCATTGTTTTATAGATTCAATATTATATGATTTTAATCTATTGAGGAATTCTCTATATTCCTCAAGTAATTTTGAGATTTTTTGTATTCTCTCTTCATTAGAGAATTCAATTTTGGATATTTTTTCAGCCAATTCATCAAAATTTTTGTTTTCAAATGGCATAATAATAACACCAAGACTACCTTAATATCATAATATTCCTTATTTATTTTTGCTGTTTTTATATATTTCTGCCAAACTAAAGAGATATTCCTCTTCTGCAAAGTGTAATTCTGCAGGAACAACCAATGTGTGAGGTGGGAGCCCATAATATTTATTTTCAATTTTGATTAATTCATCAATATCTCCATATATTATTTTCTGATTTTCATAACTAATTCTTGAAATTACAATAATATCTTTAATGTTTCTATTTTTGTCTACTTCTTTAAGTATATCTATTGCTTCTTTTGGATTCATAAATAGATTTTCCTCTTTTTTCACATCTAGCAATAACATTGTATGGAGATTTCTTTCTTTATTTTGGATAATAACATCATAAAAACTTTTTGGAAAGAAATTCTCTTCAGGGTATGGAATACTGGCAGTTTTGCCAAATCTGTAAATATGAAGCCCAGTTTCTGCAATTGCAGAGTAAATTGATGAAGCATGGTATATTTTTGTCTTAACGCCCATTTTATTTGCTCTTAGAATAATATCTGTATGCGTTGTTGCAACTAGTGGGTCCCCTGAAACTAAAATGGCAACTTCTTCAGATTTTGCGATATCTAAAAAAGATGGATTCTTTTCCATATCATTTCTTGAGAGGGGAACAATTTTTTTATTTAATTCTTTTTCGAGCCATAAGAGATCAAAATCAAAATAATTAGTATAAGTGTCTACATAGATATTAACAATTTTCTTTAATAACTCAAAAGCTTTCAAGGAAAGGTCTCTTTCTGAAAGCCCTAGGCCTATAAGGTATAACATCTATTTTTAAATTATATCTCAAATATAAAAGATTTTATATTCATGTTTCAATAAATATTGAAAAATCAATTATTAGCTTAACTATTTAAAAAAGTAGATAAATAAAAAAATTAATACCTTAGATATTTTTGAAACTCCCAGTCTGTTACGTACATTGAATATTCATTCCAAACTCTTTTCTTGTGTTCAATATACCTTGTAGATATGTGTTTTCCCATAGAATCTCTAATTATCTTGTCTTTTTCAAGCGCTCTTATTGCTTCGCCCAAATTAGAGGGCAATGTTTCAATACCCCTTTCTTCTAATTCTGAAAAAGATAATTCAAATAAGTCATAATCAATTGGCTCAGGCGGCTCAATTTGATTTTCAATCCCATCCATACCGGCTTTTAGCATAGCAGTAAATGCCAGATATGGATTACACGTTGGATCTGGAGATCTGAACTCAATCCTCATAGCCCTTTCATTGGTAAGATTGTATCCAGGTATCCTTACCAAGGCAGTTCTGTTAGCCCATCCCCATGATATGTAAACTGGAGCCTCATATCCGGGAACTAATCTCTTATAGGAGTTTACAGACGGTGAACAAATAGCAGTTAAGGCTTTGGCATGTTTTAAAATCCCACCTACGTACCACCTACCCTTATCTGACAGATTTTTTGTCTTTGGGTCATAAAATAAATTTTTACCATTTTTGAATATACTTTGATGGCAGTGCATACCATTACCAGCTTGTCCATAGAAAGGCTTTGGCATATATGTAACTACAAGCCCCTCCTTAGCCGCTAAGTTCTTAATTACTTGTTTGTATGTAATAACATCATCGGCCGCTTCAAGGGCACTTTCTTTAAATCTAAAATCAATTTCATGTTGACCAAACCCCACTTCATGATGAGTAATTTCGCTTCGTACACCCATTGTTTGCATGTATAGTCCAGCTTTGTTTCTAATTTCTTCCCCCAAGTCAAGTGGTGCAAAATCTGCAAATCCCCCCGTATCATGTGGAACAAGTTTTCCGTTTTCTTCTTTTAATAGGTGGAATTCTATTTCTGGACCAACATAAAATTCCATTTTTTCCTCAGCAAGTTTTTGTATCTCACTTTTTAATATACTTCTTGTATCACCTTCAAAGGGTTTTAAAGTAGTTGGGTAACATACGTCACATATTATTCTTGCTTCATCAAGCCAAGGAACTACTCCAAATGTTTTTGGATCAGGAACTAAAACACTATCACTGCAAGATACATCTGTAAATCCTTTAATTGAGGAGCTATCAAACCCCATACCAGATTCAAATATAGAGTCTAAAAGATCAGCAGAAACAGAGAAGTTCTTTGGGATTCCTAGCATGTCTACAAATTGCAATCTTATGTACCTTATGTTTTTTTCTTTAATTATCTTTTTTATCTGTTCTTTGTCCATTTTCGTCCTCCAGTATTTTTATAATATTTGTCCATTTGTCTAGATATTAATTAGAAAAAAAGAGTATCATCTACTATTTAATTCTTTCTGTTCTATATTGACTAATTAAGGTAAATATTACTATAACAAAATGAAACAAATAAAAAAGTCATGTAATAAAAAGTAGTTCATCTTTCCAATCATCTTTTATTCTTCCATTTTTAATATTTAACATAGGCATGTAATTATGGAAAAATCTTATTGGATCTGAAAGCCTAATTGTCTGAACATCTTCTATTGAATCTGGGCCATGATTTTTCTTTAAAGAT
>JAAZKM010000291.1 GCA_012799835.1 Candidatus Methanofastidiosia archaeon | reverse complement strand
CTTTCCGTAATACTCCTCAAATTTGCTTCTATGGTTGTTTCGAATTGCTCCGGTATAAAACTCTTATAGTTCAGATATTCTCCATCTAGCAGTTTAGAAACGATTCTGCATTTTTCTATTTCAAACAAGGCTTGATTTTTTGACAGTGTTATTTTAATCTCATCATCAGATGTATCTAAAATCTTATGAATTTCGCTAAGGTTCTTTCCAGGTATTACCGCCCTAAAATTTATGTCTTCTTTGACTACCGTTTTTGCTACGGCCAGACGGAACCCATCCAGAGATACCATATTAAAATCGCCATTTTCAGCCTCAAGCAATGACCCCGTAAGGATTTTGCGATTCTCATCCGCACTGATTGCATAGATCGTTTTGTGGATCATATCTTTAAGGCTCGATTGAGAAAGGGCTATCTTTTTGTCTTCTTCAATTTCAGGAAGCATAGGAAAACCTTCGGAAGAAAGACCTTTCACTTCAAAATACGAGTTATCACATTCTATAACAACAATAAAATTATCCTTTACCTGAAAAAGGATTTCTGAATCCGGAAGTTTTCTAACGATTTCACCAAACATTCTGGAATTTATAACAATCGAACCTTTTTGTTTTACATCCGCATTTACTGTACATTCAATTCCCATATCGAAACAGTTTCCAACAAGTTTAACATCATTATTCGCTTCAATATAAATACCTTCCAGCATTGGGAGAGTAGCTTTTGCCATTACTGCTTTTTGTACTGTAGTTGTCGCTTCAATTAAATCACTTTTAGAGCAGATAAATTTCATGTTCTAAACCTCCTTATTCATTCATATATTAATATAAAATAATCATAATAGTCATAAGTGCTGTGTAAACTGTTGAGAACCTGTTTTAATGCGGGTATTTCCCGAGTATTGCCTGTTATTTGTTTTGTGAATAACCCGTATTTTTAATTCACAGGATCAAGGTGTTCATCATATTTATCATTTTCCACAGATTGCGAACAATTTTTCCACAGGGAAACTGTTAATATATTTCTAAAAAAATAATTCTTTTCGCGTTAGGTAACCTGGTAAAAATTATATCTATCAATAAAATATTCTGTGATCAACTTAGATAGCATCTATTTTCCCGTAATATTTTTTTTCAATTCACTAATGGCTCTTCTCGTCTCCGCGTTATTTTGGATATCATCTTGAATTTTATCACAGGCATGTAAAACGGTTGTATGATCCTTTCCTCCAAAAGCAAGCCCTATCTTTGGCAGAGACAAATCGGTCAGTTCTCTACATAAAAACATTGCCATTTGTCTTGGATAGGTGATATTCCGGGATCTTTTGTTTCCTGTTAGCAGATCCGGATTGATATCAAAGTAACGGGCAACGGTTTTCATGATAGTATTCGGATTGATTTCCTTTGTGTTGGCACTCGATATTAGTTGTTTCAAACAACCCTGGGCTAATTCAACAGAAAGAGGTTTGTTGGTGAGAAAGGAATATGCAACAACCCGGTTTAAAGCTCCTTCAAGTTCCCGTATATTTGAAAGGATGTTGTCAGCAATATAGAAAATAACATCATCAGGAACTTCGAGTTTTTCCAGCTGAGCCTTTTTCTTTAAAATCGCAATTCTTGTTTCGATATCAGGTGCCTGAATATCTGCAATAAGACCCCATTCAAATCTGGAACGCAGTCTTTCCTCCAGCGTATTAAACTCTTTAGGAGCCTTATCGCTGGAGATAACAATTTGTTTTTGTGCTTCGTAAAGAGCATTGAAGGTGTGAAAAAACTCTTCCTGTGTTCTTTCCTTGCCAACAATAAATTGAATATCATCGATTAATAAAACGTCGATATTCCGATATTTATTTCGAAATTCTTCATTTTTTACATCTTTAATTGAATTAATTAATTCATTTGTAAACTTTTCAGAAGTTACATACAATACTCTGGAGTTTGGGTTTTGTTCCAGAACATAATGACCGATGGCCTGCATCAGGTGTGTCTTTCCCAAACCCACACCGCCATAGATAAAATAAGGGTTATACTTCTTTGCCGGAAACTCGGCAACTGCGACCGCACCCGCATGGGCAAACTGATTTCCATTACCGCGGACAAATGTATCAAAGGTGTATTTTGGGTTCAGCAGGGACGAATGTGTAGTTGATTTATTATCAGAAATTTCTTCAGAGGATACATTTTTTGAGTTTTTTATAACGATATCTATCTCAAAAACCTTATTTGTTACGATTTTAATAGCGTTTGTAATTAACGGAATATAGCGCGATTTCAATATATCTCTGTTGAATTCTGAAGGCGCTTCAAGTGTGAATACATCATTCTCAATATGTAGAGGTTTTACTGTTTTTATCCAGGTATCCAGGCTAATATTCGTCAGCTCTCCATCCAAAAGCTCCTCTACTTTTACCCAAATATCCTGTGTTGATAATGACATCTTGATTCCTCCAAGGTTCAATTTAACCGGTACCTTAAACTATATCAAACTTCCATTGATGTTTCAATAATATGATCCGGGGCGAAGACAAGTATTTTGCATGGATACAACATATGGTGTATTGTGTGGATAAGCAGGTCAAAATATAGTTGCAGGCGGAAAAAGACAAGATTAAATTGCGGAATGTATTGACGTTTTTAATTTTTTTAATATATAATAGGTCTGATGCTTATTCAGTAAAGCGAGTGATCAGTTTTAAATAGAATATTGCTTTGAATGGAGGTGCAGCGATGCTTAGGACATATCAGCCGAAAAAAAGGCAAAGAAAAGTTGAACATGGCTTCCGTAAAAGAATGAAAACCAGCAATGGCAGAAAGGTTTTACGAAGAAGAAGACTTAAAGGAAGAAAAAAATTAACTGCATAAGACCGCTGAAATGTGGTCTTTTTTTCTTATTGGAAGGCACTTGATTGAGCATCTGTCATGTATAGCCCGAAGGCATTATATGAACAGATGTTCCCCTGTTTTCATATAGACGATATATGATTGATTGTTCCAATAAAAATTCTGCTAAAATGTAGTATAAGTCTGTGTGTTGAACACACTATTGAGGGATATTGTTTCAGAGGAATCTGTAGGTTATTGCGGGTTTATTACTCAAAAAATAGGGTTAAGCTTGAGTGAACAGACTGCATATGGATTTGTG
>JAAZKM010000290.1 GCA_012799835.1 Candidatus Methanofastidiosia archaeon | reverse complement strand
TATACCACATTTTATCTATTTGTCAATTCAAGTGTGTCTTTCAAAATGTTAGGTACCGAATTTTGCTTTTTGTTATTTTTCAACAAAAAAGCCAAGTCGAAAGACTTGGCTTGTTTTATTAACAAAGTTCCCACCAACAATCAACTACTCTACGATATTTATTCCCTTTTGTGGGCAAATCGAGATAATTACGTCTATTTTTTCTTGATGTTTTGGCTTTTAGGTATTTCCGATGTTTGCTGCTTTTAGGATATTTGATATATATCCCACACAAATTCCTATCTGCATCAACACGCTGAGATTCTACAACCCATCCAACATGAGGAGTAAACCCATAATTTTCAATGATGTTTCTCAGTCTTTTTTTCTTAACTCTTTCCATGTATCTTCTGTAAGCGGCGTCTTTTCTTCTGGGTCCTTTTGTTTTGGTTGTCGGGCTATCCCTAAGAAAAGCATCAACATCTCCGCAATATCCCGCTGCGTAATGTTTGCATCCGACTTTGTCACATGAACAATATTCGATTCGAAAATCATTTTCACTTAAGTAATTGCTTCTACGCTCAATTTCTTCCTTTCCATAACCACAAGTTTCACAGATTTCTTTTGCGACAGACAAGTTCATACAATAAGATACCTCCTTGCTTGATATAGTTATTGTAGAGCATTTTAACCATTTTGTCAATTTGCTTACATAATTATGGTATATTGCGTTATTTTTTGTAATATTTGTCATTTGTCTGGATAGGAAAGGATGTTAAAGTTGTTTTATTAATCGCTGTTCTTTAGTTTTTGGATATATAGATATACTTCTTCACCATATGTAGAACGGATGTCCAACCCAAAGTCGCTCAGAGAGTATTTCAAAAAGTATTTAACACTGGGCAAATCAATTTCCAACAGTTTTTTGCAAACACCTTGTGCGATTTCCTTGAAATGCTCAGCGTTGCCGAGTTTTATTTCTTCCACACATTCAAGAATTACATCAATTGCATCTGCAGCAGTTACTATCTTTCCTTCAATTGTATCATTCTTTGGGGAAAGCATCTTTCTTCGGAATTCATCATGCCACTGCTTTGGGAGAATTCTTGATATCTCCGTATCAAAGGCTTCTTTTTCGCTCTTTTCAACCGCTTCCAACATCTTTGGAGTAGTTCTCTTGACGTTAGAAAGGACGTCTCCGACGATATATTCGGGTGTGTCATGCAGCAGGGTAGTGGACAAAAGTTCATGCATTGAAACCTCATTATTAAACTTCAAAGTCTCCCAATATGCCAACCCCATAGCTATCCTGCTCACAGACCACTCATGCTGAGCCACAGACCTTGCTTTATGTTTATAAAGATTCTGATATCTCATGGTGTGCATTAAGTCTCGAACTTGATAGATGTATACGCCGAAAGTATTTTCAAAATCCTTGAAGTTAAATTCGTTTTGATGTCTATATGATTTGATGAATGAGTCTATTTTTTCTCCATAATGCAACTTGATATCCGTTAGCCCTA
>JAAZKM010000289.1 GCA_012799835.1 Candidatus Methanofastidiosia archaeon | reverse complement strand
CAATAAGTTAAATTGGACAAACTTCCAGTGGAAATAAAGGGGTAATAGACGTTATTTGATTCAAATTATAAATCAATTTAACATTTGTATTTCCCTATGGTAAATAATTTATTTATAAAATATTAAATAAAAAATAATCTAATAGTCGATTAATTTTATAAAAACAAATTAAAAAATGAATATTCAATGTAATTTTTAAGATCAACAAATTTTTCTCAAATCATAAATAAAATTAATCATTAAGCTTTATTTCAATTACAGTATTTTCCAATCCTATATATCTTTATAAAAGCAGAGTATAATCAAAATATATATAAGAACAAAAATAATAGTAACATAGGTGATTAATATTTGTAGTGTAGGTGGAAGTTTTGAAGTAGATATGGCTGAAGGCCCAGAAGGGTATGTGTGTACAGAGTGTGGTTCACAATTTAAAGGAATTGGAAAAGATCCAAAGTGTCCAAAATGCTCTTCGGACAAGATTATCAAAATTGGATAATATTATGTACGTTTCTTTAAATAAAGATGAGATCGTTTTTATATCCCACAATAATTTCTTTTTGGGGATAGTAAAAACATTAGGGAAATCATTCTTATTGGAAACAGACAGAGAAGAGATAGTCTTAGGAACTGGGAATGATGATATACTCGCTGTATCCTCTCTTTTCAAAAATAGCCAAATTAAAGGCATAATGTTGGCATATTTGTATTCTTTAAGAGAGCTTTCATTTCCCCTTGTAATACTTAAAAAAGGCCACCCTGCATCTAAAAGGCTAAAAATGGTTTATGGTTGTGGAAACAAAATTATTTTAGATTCATGTATAGAACCTGGAACTCATCCAGATCAGCATCTTCTTTGTTCGGCAGATGATCTTTCAGGCATTACTATTTTAGGAAAATCTAATGGTATTGAAATAATTGATCCTTTGGACAGAAAAATCAAAATTGAAAAAATATGTTTTGAGTTAAAATAATAAAAAATGATATAATCCATATATGAAATTTAAAGAATTTTTTTGGATAATAATTCTCTTTAACAGAATTATTGTTAAAGGATGAGATAAAGAGAATTATAAATGAAAAAGATTGTTCTTTTTACAGGTGGGATAAGACTATAATAGTGAATCTATACTTCTCTATTTTCTCCTGTGGAGGCGGATGAATGTTTGAAATAAAGGCAAAAGATGGATTAGGCAGAATAGGCATTTTATCTTTAGAAAAGAAAAAAGTTGAAACACCAACATTAATGCCTGTAATAAATCCCAATAAAATAGTTATTGCTCCAAAGGATATGGAACGGTATGGGGCAGAAATGATAATTACTAACTCTTACATTATTTACAGAACTCAAAGACTTAAAGATGCAGCAATTGAAAAGGGAATTCACAAAATGCTTGACTACAAGGGCATTATAGAAACGGATTCTGGTTCCTTTCAGATGGCAGCATATGGGGATATAGAGATAGAAAATAAAGAAATACTACAATTTCAAAAAGACATTGGAGTTGACATTGGTACATTTTTAGATATCCCCACACATCCTGACGAGTCTCATAAAAAAACATTTTCAGATTTAGAAACAACTCTAGAACGAGCACGAGAAGCCATTGAATTTGATCTAAATCTAAATGGAACAATCCAGGGGGGCACTCATCTAGATTTAAGAAAAAAATCAGCAGAAGAGATGAATAAACTGCCATTTACAGTAAATCCTATAGGTGGTGTTGTTCCACTAATGATGGAGTATAGATTTAGTGAATTAGTTGATATAATTCTTACAGTAAAGGGAAGCTTATCCCCATCAAGACCCGTTCATCTTTTTGGTGCGGGCCATCCGATGCTACTATCTTTGTCAGTTTTATTGGGGTGTGATCTTTTTGATTCTGCAGCATATGTACTTTATGCACAAGATTTAAGATACCTCACCTCTTATGGAACAAAAAAATTGAATGAAATGAAATATTTGCCATGCAACTGCCCAGTCTGCAGAAGGTATACTGCACAAGAATTAATTAATGAAAACGAACAAAAAAGATTGGAACTTTTATCAAGTCACAATTTGTATGCAACTTTCGAAGAAATCAAAATAATTAAAGAGGCCATTCATGAAGGGACATTATTTGAGTTAGTAGAAAGCAGAATTAGAGGTCATCCACGATTATTACTAGCATATAGGAGAATCAAAGACTATTATGACATCTTAGAAAAATATGACCCTTTTACAAAAAGATCTTCAATATTCTATACGGGAGAAGAATCAAATTTAAGGCCAGTAGTTAAAAGGACAGAAAGGAGAATAGTTGATATTAAGTCCAAAAAATATGACGAGCATCTCTTCTTTGGAAAATATCCAAAAGAACTAGAATTTACTTATCCATTTGGTCAGTGTGAAATGGAAGAAGAAAGAAAAGATAAGGGAGATCCAGAGATAAACGATGAAGACATTGTAAAAGTGATTGCTGATTATCAATTTGGCCCTAATGTTGGAAAGAGACTGTTCCATGATGTAGTTGTAAAGAGATCAAAAACAGGCATGATACGATATGTATTTGATCAAAATGGGATAATGCTCGCAACTTTAAGGGCTAGAGACGGATTATTCACACCAAATGTCGAGGGTCTTAGAAGATTGAAAGAAATAATCCCTTTCCCTAAACATAGAATTATTGTTGATGATGAGGCTGCAAATTTTATAAAAGATGGTGCAAATGTATTTTCAAAATTTGTTTTGGATATTGATGAAAATCTAAGAGCTTATGAAGAAGTACTTATTGTGGATTCAAACGACAATCTTTTGGGTACAGGAACTTTAATGCTTTCACCAATTGAAGTTAAAGAGTTTGAAAGAGGAATGGCTGTTAGAACTAGATGGGGGATAGAAAAAAATTCTATCCAAGAAAGCCAGTTAGAATATTAGATCCAATAATGAATCTAAATGTTAGATACCCTATTGCTGTAAGGATGATACTATGTTTAATGCCAGAAAATAGTGAATTCGTTGTCATCTTCCCAATCATTAAACCTGCTAATGCTCCATGAATTATGAGCATGTTTTGAAAAGTAGTCTTAAAGGCTTCTTTACTTATTGATTCTTTAGCTGTTGGAAGTGTGATCTCAGAAAATATATCCACGAACTGAGTTTGAAGTAGAAAAACTACAGACAAGAAAACTAAATAGGAAATATATATGATGCCTGTATATTGACTGAGCTTAGATGCCTGTTCTTTTGCAAGTCCCCTCATCATCCTTGCACTCTCTGCTGCAGATTCTAGTATTTTTATAATATTTCCACCGGCATGGTGAGCTATAACAATAAGGGAAACAGTACCTTGGATATTTTCACTTTTTACCTTATCTGCAAATGATGTCAATACTTCATCAAATGGGACTCCCCACGATATTTTTGAAGCCATTATTTTAATTTCATCTGTAAGCCTTCCGTAATCATCTTCCTGTGACATTTTTATCGCTTGAGGTAATGTCATTCCTGCAGCTTGCGAATCTGCTAACGCCCTTAAAAATTCAGGGAACTGATCCTCAATTTCAGTAATCCACGCTTGCTCTCTCATTTTCAAAAAAAGATAAGGCCCTACTGCAATAGCTATTCCCGCAATAGCAAGTTCACTTAAGCCTAAAATAAATAATCCCATCAAGCCTACAATGATTCCTGCAGCTATGCCGCCAATCATTATATATAGGTTATAATTTTTTTTTCTCAAGTTTTCACCTTATTATTACCTCTTAGGGGCCACTTGGTCTACAGCTATTATAAAGACAGCGTAACCAATTGGTAATCCAAAATAAACAACAAGATTATTAATCAAATTTACCTGAGACATTGATGTTCCCATTATACCCATAATTGTTGTCATGATAATGATAAATACGGGCCCTACAACTAAAGCTGTTACATAAGCTTCCGCTATTAGGCCAATTGTTTCTATTGCAGCTTCAGTTTTCATTCTTTCAATTTCCATTAATCTATTCCCTTCAAGATATAAATATTCTTTTAAATTTCCCCCGGTTCTTATCGTCGCAATCATCTTCCACAGAAGCTCACTAAAGAGAGGGGAGGGAGACCTATTTGCAGCCCTCTGGAGAGCTTGAACTAAATCCAACCCAAAATTCTCAATGTCATTCAAAATTTTTTCAGACTCCCTTGATACCTCCCCATATCTTCTAAATTCCACTAGTGACCAAAAAATAATGGCAGGAGGCACACCAGTTCCTGCTATTGTTGCCATTGTATTTACGGCATTAGTTAGAGCTAGATTAATTTTTCTAGCCCTTTCACCGGCCTTAAAAGAGGGATATGTCCAGAAAATCATAAATGTAGAAAATGCAGCCAATATTGGAATAAGAATAATTAATAATATATTAGAAGTCAAATCTGAGGAGGCAGAAGAAGAAATAATACTACTAACAAATTTTCCTAGAAATAATGGTACAATTATTATTGAAATTATTAAAGAAAGCACTCCTACTATAATAGTAGTGAGCATCATTGCACTAACATAAGCGCCAAGATTTAACGGTATATCTCCTTTTCTGAGGGGGGCATGGAGTTCTTCAAAGGCATTTAATCTATTATTTATCAAAAATCCTAATCTTTTATGGGCCATCTTCCCATAATTCATGAAGAAGCCTCTTTTCTCGTATCTTTCAATTTCTTGAACTGCAAGATTTTTCTCTTTCTTCTTACCTAGCATAGATTCAACTTTTTATTTTTTGTAAAATTTTATCTGGATCTCTCATATACTCTTTGATTATGTTTCCAACATCCTTAAAATTAACAATATTATTTTCAGCCATCCATCCCAAGACTAGCGATCTTCTGTTTATCTCTTCCCAAACTTCATCCTGAGTCATGCCCCTTGAGATTGATATCCTTTTTACAATGCTGCTCTCTTTTGTATCATATATGAACTCATCAGTACCAGGATCCCATCTAAAAACAGTCTGGTAAATAGGCTCTCCTTTTTTCAAATCCATCCCTGTTATTTCCACAACTTCTTTTACCCTTCTGATTGCTTTACCCTCTATTTTTGCATGTGTTAACAAGAAACATATATTTAATGACTGAAGAAGTGCGGGAGAAAGATTAATTGGCCTAGTAGTAAGTCTGTTAATTAATGCTTCCATTGAATCTGCATGAATTGTTCCCATTCCTGGGTGACCCGTAGCCATGCCTGTAAACATAACATTTGCCTCTGCACCCCTAATTTCCCCAACAACAAGGTAGTCCGGCCTTTGTCTTAATGCCGCCCTAAGTAAATCAAACATGTCAACTTCCCCTTGTTTCTTTCCTTCCATAGTTGAAGATCCGAATCCTGACCTAGTAACTGCGGGCAGCCAGTGTTCTTGAGGAAGGTTTAACTCTTGAGTATCCTCTATTGTTACTATTTTTGCTTCAGGTGGCAAGAAAATAGCAAGTGCATTTAGCATTGAAGTTTTGCCAGTAGCAGTTCCCCCAGAAATAATTGTAGACGCAGTATAAGAATGTTCAAGCGCCAACCACATATATGCAAATATCCTAGGAGGGCATGATTTGTAGTTTATAAGTTGAATTGGAGTCATTGGATCTGTTTTAAATCTCCTAATTGTAAAGGTAGGGCCATGTTGGGTGACTTCTCTGCCAAAAGTAGCCTGAACTCTTGAATTGTTAGGCAATCTCCCATCAAGCAAAGGCTCTGCAACAGAAATATGTCTATTGCATCTTTGTGCCATTTTTATTATAACACTATTGGCATCATCATCTGATTTAAAAACAATGTTGGAAGGAAGAGATCCATATTTTGCATGATAAACATAAATTGGAATTCCTGTCCCATCACAGCTGATATCCTCAATTAGCGCATCATGAAATAAAGGTTCAATTGAACCAAGTCCAATATAGTTCCTTCTCAAATAATACATAATTTTTTCAAAAGCATCTGGAGATAGTTTTAGATTTAGTTCATCAACTACTTCCAATGCCTTTTTTTCTAAATAATCAACTAGTTCACTTTTTTCTTGAAGACTTTTGAAGTCCACTTCTAACTCTTCTTGGATAATTCCCTGAATAGTAACTAACCTAGCCATTTCAACTTCAGAAAGTTCAGGTTCTTCAATAAGATAGACTAATTTCGATATTTTTTCATCCCATTTTATTCTTGCATACGTATATGGCTCTATCAGCGGGTATCTTTCATTAAATCCCGTATAATCTTGAGTTTTCCATTTCTGGGGTATTATAAGTATATCTTGATCCTTCATTATAACTCGTTTTTCTTCTTCTAATGAAGGAAGTCTGCCCCCCTGAATTGTTACAGGACCTGATATGACAAAAGTTGCACTTCCCACGGTAGATGCAACTTCTTTTGCGACATGACTTGTAACTTCATTCTTTATTTGTTCTGATATTTTATCCTTTGCTTCATTTAACATCTCTTCTGATGGAGGCTTAGATGAGCCCAGTGCTGCTCCTTCTTTCTTTAAAAATTCAACTTCACTCTTTTTTTTGAGTTTTTCATAGTTAGTTTTCGGCTCACTATCTAGCAAAATATCAGATTCTTTGAGTTTTTTTATTATTTTGAGAGCGCCTCTCCTTCTCATAATCCTTCCTCTATTATTAGTTTCTATTAATGTATATAAATAGTTATCGGTATTGGAAAGCAAATAAAGCTATTGATATACTTTAAAGTTATAATATTGACTAGTTTCTTTTTTTATTCCGTCTATTTCAAATGAATAACTATATGCAATTAAATAATCTCCAGGCCTCCTTATGTAAAATTTATGATTAGATAAAACTGAAGTAAATTCATTGATACTAGTTCTATTAATCCTATTCAATATTGGTAAATATTGGTAATAAGGAACTCTTCTTATGAGTACCCTATTTATTCTATCTGGTTTGCCATCATGGTAAGGAATAATTGAAACAATTTGGAATCCTACTCCTTCTGAATAAAAAATATCTCCGGGTTTCAAATAAGTTGAATTTCCCTCCATTTGATGTATATATTCATTATTATTGGATAAATCCCCATCACGATCAGCATCAACAAGAATTCTAACATATTGATTAAATGCATCAATTTCAAATTTAGCTAATTGTTCACCGAGATATATTTGATCTTCATTGGCGGGATAATATAAGTCATATTCTTCAAATATGTTGTCTGTATAATAGGGAAAAAATGACAGAATACCATTTTTTGTTAAACACACTTTGTTTACTGTTTTTTCTAGACTTGAGTCTTTATGAATAATTGTAATATTGCCATCTGAATTAAAATTATAAGTCCAAGTATCAATCACTTTATAATTATCGTTCCATCCAAATAAAAGTCTTGTTTTCCCCATAGGAAATTCTCCCTTATCAGAGGCCATATCAAAATATCTAAGAAAAACATGCCATTTCTCATCTTTGTTAAAAAAATCCATTCCCTCAAAAACTAAACCATAGTCCTCTTTAAATAATGGATCTTTATTTAAAACAAATGGATCTCCAATTAATAAATTGATGTTTTCACCTGAAGTTTCAGGGTCTAAAGTGACACTATATGGCTCAACGTTTCCAGAATTCTTTTTTATATAAATTCTAAAGGTCCTACCTCCTAACTTAAATTTGCCATATTCATATTTATAAGCTTGAGAAGGATTTCCATCTTCATCTTTGTCTATAACAACATCAATCAGTCCAGTATTTTTTCTTAGAAAGCTTACAGATGTTGTTGTTATGTCTTTAACAATATATTCTTCACCAATTAAGCTAAAACTATCCCCTTCACTTAAAGGATAAGCAGATTTGCAATACAATTTGCCCAAAGAATCCCTATAACACGTATTCACATCAACCAAAACATACTGAGATCCATTCCATGTGTATATAGCATTAATATTTTCATTTGTTGTATTGACATTAACTTTATATTGAGAGGATTCGGAAAAGAATATACCTTCATTATTATATAAAATCACATTTACTATTTCCCAAATTTTTAAAGAACTGCCAAGTTTTTTCATGCCAAGGATATCTTTATCAGAAATATTACCCTCTAAATCATTATGTATTAAAGAAGAAACAACTACTCTATCATTTGTAGTTATAGTACTAGTTTTAATACCATTTTCTTTCTGAGCAATAACCTCAATTAAACCATATCTTAAGCCAGGATTTTCATTAGGATCAAACCATTCCCTTCTTCTTTCAGTCTCTTGTAATGATATCTGAACATTTAATATTATGTATTTAACATATTCATCCATCCGCCCGTTGGGTGTGTAAGAAATGTCTGTTATCTTTATAAGATGGGCATCTAGTAAGAAAACATCGCCCACATAAAATCTGGAAATACCATCAAGAACTACATTATTACCATTTTGGTATTTAATTTCTATGTAATTTCCTTTTGCATCAGCCCCCATGACAAGGTAATATGTTTCTAAAAAAGGGGCCAAGTTTTCTATACTGTGCATGCCTCCATAAGTTATCTTTGATTCTGAAATAGTATATAGCCTATCTTTGTAGATTAGTCTAGATTGAGAAGTGTAGTTATTATCTCTGTAAAGAATCTCATTGTTTTCAAAAATATTATTTTTATTGAAATCAATTTTAAGAACAAAAGAATTTAAAGATGAGGGAGGTAACGCCCCATCAAGGGGTTCAACAATAAATAATCCAATATCGGAGTGCATTTGATATTTATTTGCTCCAGTTTTCACAGTATTTGCCAATAGTTTTCGATTAAAATTTCCTACTTCAAAAGTTGAAGGGCCAGTTATCAAAATATTGTTATCAAAATCTATATTAGTCGCCCTTAAATTTTGTATCCCTATGTCCAAATTGGACAAATAATAATTAAGCTCTCTTTCTTCTATTTCATAATGTGCAGAATATATCTCAGAAAAGGCTTGATGTATTAAGTCAAGATTTCCAGTGCGGTATACTTCTTCAAATGCATTTTTTGAGGTATCCCTAACTGAACTTTCTATATAGTTAGAAATAAATGGTATGTCTGAAAAAGGTATGTCTGAAATAGTTTGCGAAACTTCTTGGTGTGACAAAAGAGAATACTGTATTACAAGAAAAGACAATATCACTAAAACAGCAGCAAATATAAAAAATTGTCCTTTGTTATTCACATTTTTCGCCTCCCCATTGTCAAAGAAACATAAAAAGCTCTTACCTTCCCGCCATCCCATAAAGAAAGTATTCTTTTTGCAGTAACAGTAGTTTGCACTTCACCCGGGCTTTCAACAGAAAGAATGGCTGATTTATTTTTAAATGGAATCAAATCTAAAATAATATGCCCGTCCGTCCCATTGTAAGAAACTGAAACTAGTTTTACCTTATAACTTTCTAAATCAATCCAAGTGTTGTTTTTGATATTTGTGACATATCCGCTAAATTGGGAAGGCTCAGATATTTTTTTCTGGATATCACATGCGTCTACAATACCTTCATCTTTTAGAATAAATCTAAATGTTTCATCAAAGATTTTAACTTCTTTAGAATTTGTACCAAGAAAATCAACTGAAATCCTTTCAGATATTAGTGCAAGAGAAATAGAATTGCCATCAATTGAAATATTTGATATCTGATAAATATATTCATAGGATACTCCATCTTGAACAGAGTTAAAAGACAAAGTATCTCCAGTTTTTAGTGGAGTTCTGCTAGATAATTTTGAAGAGTAAGAAGAAAAATCTATATCACTTTCAAGATTCAAATATACAGAGTCGTATCCATTGCTTTGGTTATCTAGGTCAACGATCAATAAATTAAACTTAACACTCCCGCCATCTGGAAAAAATAAGGTATAATCTCCTACCCCTCCACTTTCATGATAATGCCAAATATCTTTATTGTTCGAGAGTGGGCCTATGAGATAACCATTAGTTAAATAAGAAGGATTGCTACTACTTCTAATGGCTTCACCAATTGTTGGGATAAATACTGAGTTTTCTAATTCAAATACATTAAATTGATACACATATGAATTTGATATTAGTGCATCAAGTTTATTGGTTAAGTTATTACGATCATTATTTTTAATATAATATGCTAGTTCAGCTTCGTTTTGAATTCTTCCTTTTTCTAGAATAACTAATACATCTTCTGCAGAGTTCTTTGCATTGATAACATCCCAAGAGGGGTTAGAGGAATATGTAGTACCTCCCTGACTAATCAAAAATGTTATTCCAAGTATCATTATTACTGCTGCAATAATTGCTTCAAATGTTCTCATTACTCCTTTATTATTTAACAATGAAATCTATTTCCCTCCCACATTATCAAGGTAATTTTTTTTTCTTTTAACTCACCAAATTCATCAACTAAAACAAGTCTTGAAATTACTAAAACTATATCAGAATAACCTCTTTTGTAGCCCAAAATTTCATCTGCCGCATCTATGCTCAATATCTCAAGCCCTTGGCCATCTTTGTATATATCAGTTAGTATGTATTTTTGAGAGGATAAATTAAAGTCATCATTCTTGGATAATCCAGATATTGGTATCCCTTCACTATCAAATCCATAAAAACCCCTATCAACTTCATCTTGGAAATTTTTATTAAAGTTAGCATCAATATATACCCTATTGTAGTCTTTACCGTTATTTCCCCTTAGAACTAAGAATTCATAGGATTTATTTCCAAGATATGCCTTATCTGTGTTGTAGAAAATCTTATCCGAAACGGAGTAACCGTTGGGCAGGGAATAATTAAAATCATCAATATCTAACTGTGAAACATTTGCCAAGGTTTGAACTTTAATGTGAGTAGAAGAAATAATAAATTGTAGATTGTATTTAGTTAAATTATTCTTATAGTCTATCAGTCCCAGTTTATTTAAAAGTTTTATATAGCTATTTTGAGAGTTCTCTAAAGGGCAACGAGGGTATTTAGCAGTATCTTCTTTAGAAATAAATTCAACTATTTTATCATAAGATATTACATGATCTCTTGATGCTAATCCATAAACTGGATCAGATATCACCTTTTCAATAGTTGTAAAAGCCGTAAGTTGAACATCAATGTACTCTTCAGTCTCAAGCAGCGGAGTTATAGTGTTAACTGTAGTGTATACTATATACAAAAAAGCTATTGTAAATATTCCCATAGCTACTATATTATCTATTATGTCCTGGCCTCTTTTCGCCTTTTTGAATTTAATTATAATTTTACACATTACCCTGCCTCAGGATTTGGAGAAAGATAAGCTCCATAGCTTGTTATAACTACATATTTGTCTTTAGAAATACTTGAAATAGTACCATAAATCTTTGATCCTTTTACCTCTTTTTCAAAATAAATCGCAGGATTTTTGGGAGAATATATTCTAATTCTATTTCCAAGTCCTTGAATTATATATTCATGATTGCCTATTGTAGAAGGTATGTCTAAAGTAATCCATATCCCATTTTTTATCTGTATATTTCTTGTTGGTGCTGAAGTGTACGCCATAATGTTATCAAAAAGTTTCATTAATCCCCTATCATAATATGTTACTATATATTCACCTTTTATAATATTTCCAAATATAGATTCTACTCTATAGGTACGATCAACAATTTTACCCTCATATGTTCCAATCCCCAATTGGATTAAATCATTTTTAAATAATACCAATTCATCATCTACATTGTTATTATGATTAGTATCAATTTTTAGCCAGTTGTTTGTTATATATGCATCGAATTGATTAGATTCATATGGGTAAGAAAGATTAAAGTGGGCATTAACTCTAAATTTATCATCGTATGGATCTAATCTATTTCCATAATCAATATTTTCAGTTAATGACATTGTATATGTTGGTAAATCTATCTTTGTCATTGTATCGCCAGTCCTATGAAGATTACCTCTTTCGGTATTCCAAGAACTATAGTTATTTGATATGCCAAGCGCTGAAAGAACACCGTTTTCAGCGATAAAAATTACTTCTGACTTGCCATCATTATCAATATCATCAACAGCTACTGAAGACCTTATAGGGCTTCCATGATTATAATCCCACAATCTTTTTAGTTTATTACTAAAATCAATCAAATTTTCATTATTTCCTTCATCCGCTTCACCATTAGTATCGGTATAAGCATGACAATAAAGATGTCCATTTTCCGCACCAATAATTATGTCAAATCTACCTGTTTCATGTTTTCTTAAATCAGTACTGTAGCTATTAGCTTCAACTATGGCAGGTGTTGCATAAGATTGAGTTTTATTTCCAGCACCTGCTTGGGTAATATTTCCATAAACGGTATGTGTTTGTGCAAGATGCCCAATACAAATATAATTATCCATCGCTATTGTAACTTGCGGACCTCTATGGTGGTATCCTTCAGGCCAATGCACTATGGGATGCCCAGCCGGATGTTTGGCTGCTTTTGAAGTGATAGCAGAAATTTGAGTCGAACTACCATTTTTACCATCTAATATGTAAATCTGTAATTGATTACCTCCGTTTGTAACAAATGAGGCAATGACATCATCATAATTTTTTTGATTATTCGTTCTAGTTATTGTAGGCGAAGAAACTATATACCCTAAAAGATTAGAAAAATTATTTGAAATATTTGCAGCAGTTGTTGAACGCCATTTGTATGGGGGCCCTGTATGGTCATATGCATATACCCTTCCATCTACACTTCCCATTGCAATTTCTGGCTTTCCATCTCCATCCAAATCTCCAATCGCAGGTGAAGAGCTTGGAAACATTAAATGTATATGTTTATTTGCAACTGTCGCAAAATATTTTTGGCTGTAGACACCAGAATACTCTGGAGTTTGCCATATGATTCCATGCGTTCTACCTGAAATTACGTAAAGTACATTAGTCAAAGTAACAGGTCTATTATTATCGGAAATAGATGCTCCAGAAGAGGAATAGGTGTATCTAATTCCAGAATTATTACTTGTAGTAGTTTTTAAAGTTTGGACAATGATATCCTTAAATCCATCGCCATCAATATCTGCTATTGCTGGGGCAGATACAACACTCCCACTAACTGGTACCTTCCATTTGACATTGCCATTTTTGTCAAGAACAGTGATGTTTGTATCGCCTAAAGATATTCTAACATTCTTGGAAGAAGTAGATTCAATATAAGCAATTAAATTAGCACTGCCTCCAATTATTTCATATTCACCATCATTGTCTATATCCGCAATTGCAGGCGAACCTATAGTTGATCTACCATAGACAGTATAAGGGCCATTGCCAGAACCTGTATATTTTTGGACTTTATCAAATGGTTTTTTCCAGGTTATGTTCCCAGTCGGACCATCGATTAAAGCTACATTTCCATCTCTAAGCCCTATAACAATATCAATATCTCCATCACCATCAACATCTTTTGTAGTTGGTGAAGAAATATTTATTAAATGTGGATAAGTATATGAGTTAGTGTTTGAAATAGATAAGGGAAAAGAAGGTTCTCTATCGATGTTCTTACTCCATTTCAAAGAAACTCCATTTTCTTCTAGTCTGTATTTGGGCACAGGTTTATTTAGTGAAGGATTAGTTGGATTTTCGATATCAAAATAAATTTCATAGTATCTTTTGCTTCCTTTTGGGGTAACTGAATTAGTTGTACCAGGAGTTTCTCCAGCATATGCCGCAGTTGCACCCATCGGAAAATATATATGCATCGGCTGGTATTCCTTCCAAAATAATACCCACTGTGAAGTTGATTGATTAAAGTATTGTAAACTAAATTCAACATTTCTATACCAAGTTAGAGATGTGCCAGTCAGATGTTCCATAGATAAAATAATCTTATTATCCCCTTTATGAAAATATTCGGCTGGAATTTCTACCTCATAACTCCTTGGACCTTGACACCCTTCTCCCCCGCCACAATCGCCATCTTGTAAATTCCAATACCCTGGTTGCGGGATATTGTTATTTATTTCGTAGTTTCTTTGAAAATCTATAGCATGTGTAACCCATACATCATTTACTTTCACTCGAATCTCATTTTTATAGTTGTCGTTATCTTTACAGGAAGATTCTTTAGGTACGGTCATAACAACCTTTATTTTTGCAGGTGCGTCCAATTCAAACAATAAAGGGTGTGCTAAGGTGTCAATAGGTGCGCATTGATACCTAGGATGTTCCATATTTGGCCTATACATATAACTTTGGCTAGGGATAGCAACTTTATTAGAACAATAGTCTGGAGGTAGTAGTTCAACAACTCTAATTGAATTTAAGTCAAGACGTGAATCTTCTAGATCTATAAGTCCATCCTTTGCAAGTTTATTTATTTCAGCTGTTGGATCAATTATTACTTCAACAGGTTCATTGACTCTAGTAACATTGCCAGCATCTATAATAACAAGTCTTCTAAAATGCCAGTCATGTCCTTGGCCAAGTGTATCTGGGTCCCACCACTTACAAACTGTTGTATTTGTGTCAAGTACTGATTTCTTATCTATGGGAATTGTGGTGGCGATTATTTTACCCGCACCCCAAGTAGATAGTACCAAGGAAGGATTATTATTTTTATAAGGTCCGTAGGGAGTTTCTCTTATAAGAATTTCAGCCCCTGGTGTGTCATAATAAGGCTCAAGGATTGTCCCCATGGAAGAATAGAAGCTACCTGCAACTTCATAAGGAAATAGATTTGATGTAATGGCATGTTCCTTAGATATACCAATAGTATCATAATTTCCCTGATTGAATGTAATAGCAACTGGTAAAAAATCATATCTAGTTTTTTTATTTTGATTTTGAGAGAATAAAATTAAAGATCCGCCATTTTGAACATACTCGTTCAATTCTTCCTTATAATTAGATAGATAAGGAATCATTAAAGATTCGGAAGGAACAATAATGTTGGTGTAGTACCCTATATATCTGCTATCTATTCCAAAGTTTTGAGCTTCAAGTATATAGTAGTTTGTTGGGGAAACGTGATATGAAGGGGGATTGGTACTACTGTCATAGTATATACTCCATTCGCTTTTGGGATACTCTAAAAGAAAGCACGATTTAGCAAGGGATTCAGGAGGCTCACCTGCGTTTCCAATTACGGCTGGTTTAAAGGTGGGAGAAAGGTATGCTATATATTCACTATTATTGCCAAGATTTATTCGTTCTAGATTGGTAAAAAGAAAGTCACCAATAATGTTTTTATCTCTTAAATCAGAAAAAGTAGGATTTGAGTAAATATTATAATTACCTTCAACGTAGAATCTAGTATTCAAAATTACATTTTTTGTATCAACAGTATTCCCAACTTTATTTTTGGTACTTACATTAATGTTTGTAGGGCCAACGTATTCAATTTT
>JAAZKM010000025.1 GCA_012799835.1 Candidatus Methanofastidiosia archaeon | reverse complement strand
TTCTCCACTATCTTTTTCGCTAAGTATAGCCCAAGCCCCGAACCTTTATTAGGTCCATAACTCACTCCTTCGTTAAATATTTTATCCTTTATGGTATCAGGAATCCCTATTCCATTATCTGCAAATGACACCTCACAATATTTTCCAATCTTTTTTATGCTAATATCAATAGAGTTTGCATTTCCATGAATCTTTGCGTTTCTGATGATGTTATCAAATACGATGATAATTGATTCATCTGCAAATGTCTTGCAGTTATCAAGAAATTTAATATTGACTTCAGGGTAAAGCTCTTTGAGTTTCAAAATCTTAGACTCAATGTCAAATAATTTCGTATTGTTCATGTCTAATTTTTCGTATAAAGCTCTTTCAATCTCCCTGGAATTTTGTATCAAGTTGACAGATTTTAAAAGCACCTTCATCACTTTTTCTTTAATGTCCTCATCTTTTGTTTCAATTAAATCACAAAAGTTCAATGCAACTGTTAGATCATTTAAAATATCGTGTCTTAGAATTTTATTTAAAACTTCAAGTGTTTCATTTAAATTTTTTAGATCTTCCTCTATTTTTTTACGTTGCGTTATGTCCGTACCGAATTCTAATGCATATTTTTTACCGTCTGCATCTGTAAATGGATATACATGTATCTCACATATTTTATTGTCTTTTTGCATTCTTTCTTTAATTACAGGTTTATTAGTTTCAAATACAGATAAAACTTGACAATCTTCACATGGTGCATCAGCATCATAGAAAACTTTGTGACATTTTTTTGATTCTAGTTTATGGAATCTGTCTTTTAAAGCCTTATTTGCAAAAACAATATTACGATTAATATCATAAATACATACATACGCCGGTATTTTTTCCAATACTGAAAACAGCCTTTTATTTTCAATTTGAAGCTTTTCTCTAAAATCTGTTTCTAAATTAAAATCCTTTATAGTTCCCGTATGCCCAAGAATATTCCCGTCACTGTCCCTAAAAATCCGCATGTCAATAGTACGCTCAACTTGCGTACCGTCTTTTTTCTTTAACACGGCACCAAAATTTTGCACATTTTCTTTGTCATAGAGCTCCTCCAATAAATCCTGCCAATCGAATGTATTGAAGTAAATCTCATTTACCTCCATCCCCAAAAGATCCTTTTTTTGGTACCCTAGAATACGTGATAGGTCTTCATTTGTATAGACAATGATGCCATCTTTATTTATAGATATATTAGGAAGAATACATGCTAGATTAACGTAATTATTTGATAGGAAAGTGTTAAACTTGTTATTTTTTCCTACCATCATACAATTACCTCTAGAATTTTCCATAAGATACATCCTCATGAGGGCATATTGTGAATCAATTATTGACATCTTTCCATATATATAAAGATATGGAAAAATATAGGGAAAATAGGGAAAATTTGATTCATTGTGATTTTCCAAAGTAATATTTAAAAGGAGTAGTCTTTGTGTCTATTAAGAGACAATGACACAAGAAACAGTAAGGATAGGGAAAAAAGAGATCATTTTAGTGGGCACTGTTCACATCTCAAAGGACAGTGTGGAAGAAGTGCGAAGGGTAATTGAAAAAGAGAATCCCGATGTTGTTGGTGTTGAGCTTTGCGAAAGCCGATTTGATGCCTTGAAAAACGCTAAGAAATGGGAAGATACAAATATTTTAGATATCATTAAGGAAGGCAAGATATTCCTTTTTTTGATCAATCTTTTGCTCTCAAATTATCAGAAGAGGCTTGGTGACAAGTTTGGTGTTAAGCCTGGATCTGAATTTATAGAAGCGATTAGCATTGCAGAGAAAAAAAATATTAAAATCGCACTTATCGATAGAAACATTCAAACGACGCTAAAAAGAGCTTGGAACAAAATGAAGCTAAAGGAAAAATTCAAATTAATGTTTGGAGTGTTTTTAGGATTCTTTGAAGAGGAAGAAGGAGAGGAAAATATCATTGAAAAACTCCAGGACAAGGACATTGTAAACGAACTATTAAATGAGTTATCTGAAGAGATACCTTCAGTAAAGGAAACCCTAATTGATGAGAGAGACCAATACATAGCGCTAAAAATATTGGAAAGTGATGCAGAGAAATTTGTGGCCGTCATTGGAAGGGGTCACATGGACGGAGTAATAAAAGCCTTAAAAAAGATCAGTAAAAGGAATTTGAAAAGTGATATAAAAAACCTTGAATTGATCCCTAAAAAGAAGAGCTACCTTAAATACATAGGCTATCTCATACCCATACTATTCTTTGGCTTGGTCATATACGGTTTCTTTGACAGGGGCGTTGATTTCACCTTAAACATTATGCTCATGTGGATCCTTGTTACAGGCATTACCGCTGCAATTGGTGCCGCAGTTGCATTTGCACACCCTGTATCCATCATTGTAGCGTTCCTTGTTGCTCCAATCACTACACTTCACCCAACTCTTGCCTCAGGTTGGTTTGCTGGATTAGCTGAACTTAAGTACAGAAAACCAACGATGAAGGATTTTGAGGATCTAAATCATATAAACGGTTTCAGAGACCTTTGGAATAACAGGGTCACAAGAATCATATTAGTTGTTGCATTTACAAATGTTGGGGGGACTATTGGAACTCTTTATGCCCTCCCATACATAATATCACTTTTTAGAGGAGGATAATATGAAAAAAATTCTTTTAGCACTAGTTGTTATATCAGGATTACTGCTACAAGGCGTATATGCCGAGGAAGAGTATATCAATGTATTGTGGGCCCACAATATGGGGGGAAACATCTGGGAAATTCTTCATGGAGATTTCACTGGCGATGGGATACCGGAGATTGTTGTGGCATCAGGATGCTGTGGAAATCCAGGATATGTTACTGTCTTTGATGTGTCCGGAAAAATTGTCTGGCAGGCTAAGATGCCTCATGAAGTAAGGGCTCTTGATATAGGGGATATTGACGGGGATGGAAAGCTTGATGCAGTTTGTGCTGGAACTGATTCAAAGATTTATTTCATCTCAAACAAGGGCGAAATCCTAAAAGTATTTTCCGATACCGGAGACGTCTTAAAAATAAAAATAGCCGACATTGACGGGGACGGAAAAAATGAGGTAATCACAGGTTCATCCCACATTAGGATCTTCAAGAACATGGAGGAAGTGAAGAGCTATAGCACATCAAACAGAATTATGGATCTAAATGTCCATGACCTAACTGGAGATAAAAAATTGGAGATCATCACAGGCGGCCTTGGAAACTATGTTTACGTCTTTGATAGTGAATTAAATCTATTGTGGAAGAATCAAAGCAACTCAGTTGTATGGGGAACAATTCCGTTTAATTATCTTGGGGAAACTTCAATCCTTGTTTTAACTAAAGGGTATTATGTCCTTGATAAGGGCGGAAACAAAGTTTATCAAAAAAACATGGACGAATACTTCATAGCTGGCCATGATGCAGGCAATATGATTTTGTTGGCTGATGCAAAGGGAAATGTAAACAGCTACGATTACTCTTTAAACAGTCTTTGGAACTACAAAGTGGAAAGGGAAGTAAAGGACATCTCAACTTACAGGGAAGGAAGCGACGTTTTGATCCTCCTTGGATCAATGGATGAGAATTTCTACATGCTTAAGGGAAACGGCGAATTTATTGGTTCTGCTAAAGCAGGCTCCTATGTATCTGCAGTGGATAGCTTCAATGTGAAAAATAAGAGGTACGTGGTCTTTGGCTCATTTGATGATAATGTCTACACCTATTATAGAGAAACAAAAAATGTCCCGTTCTATGGTGCAGGGACAGCTCTTGCAGCGTTAATGTTTTACCTCTATAAAAGATTTAGTAGCTCCTGAATCTCTCAACTACAAAGTCTTTTTCAAGTGCATTTATGAACGCCGCTGCTTTAGGGCCAGAATCCTTGCCAATCAAAACTTGATAAATGGCTCCAAAGAGTACTTTTGGTTCTATTTGAATTTTGGATGTAATCTCATATATCTTATTGTGAAGCTCAACATCTGTTAGATCACCCTCTTCCATAAGGATATCAGATATCATCCTAAGCCCCTCCTTTTGTGCACTCAAAAGCTCTACATCTGGGGGCGAATCCAACAGCTGAAACTTTATCATCTCAGGCGCATAAAGTCTAACCCAGTTTGCTGCAAGTTTTGCCCTTGTTTTTATTCTCTCAATATCCAAACTGGAAAGCTCATTTTTTACATGGCCTTCCTTTTGAAGTATCTTAATTATCCTATCGATATCTGAAGTTATCTGTACAAGGACTGACATGAATCTAAAGGATGGTTGTGCAGGTAGGCTGTTATAGCCCCAGATGTTAGAAAATTCATACAGTTTGTCATACTTATCCCTCTTATCTATCTCCTCATCGCCAAAATATGTGGCCTCAACCCTATCAAACTCATCATAGGCATTTAGGAAATCAAGGTCTAGTGCAATCTTTAGTTCCTTTGCAGGTTTAGTCTTCACAAACAAATACCTGAACACATCTGGCTCCATGACAGAGAGGATGTCTGATGGGAGGATGACATTTCCCTTGGAAGATGACATCTTGCCGGCTGCACCTTTTAAAGATACGAACTCGTAAGTCACACCGATAATTGGGGGTTTGTTAAATATCTCCTGTATGACCTTTTG
>JAAZKM010000288.1 GCA_012799835.1 Candidatus Methanofastidiosia archaeon | reverse complement strand
CATGCATTTTTTTTTGTAGAAGCTAATATGATTCTTGTCAACAATGCTAATGGTTTTTGTGTGGGATGTTTGCCACAAGATTTCTCCCAAGGAGCGATTGCGGGCAAATGCCAAACATCCTTCATCTGTTTACCACCATTAACCATCTTCATCAATTCATAATTATAAAAATGAGTAGATTTTTTATTTTTTCTAGCCCAAATTATAAACTCTGTTGAGTGCGTAAAATACCGACACGAAAGATTTGGTGGTGGGTTAGTCTTTGCCCATGTGATACAGTTTAAGATTTTATAATCCAAAGCAGTCAACATCTGTGCGACTGAAAAAATATTATGGAACGTACCACTCACCCATATTGTCCCGTTGTCAGTTAGGTGATTACGACATGCTTTCAGCCAATTGTAATTAAATTCATTATCTTTTTCAAAACCTTTAGATCTATCCCAGTTGCCTTTATTAACGCTGACCATTTTACCGCTCTGCACTGAAAATCCATCGTTTGACAGGAAATACGGAGGATCGGCAAATATCATATCAAACTTAAAATCAAATTGATTAAGAAGCTCAATGCAATCACCTTTTAAAAGTGTAAAAGCTTTGTCTGTAGATTTAAAAAAAGGTTCTATCATTTTGTATGGATAACATCCAAATCTAAATGAGGAATAATATTTAGATTGGTATATTTCTTTTTGTAATAAAAAGCTCTTCTGCGAACTTTGATGACTCCACCTTCTCCATCAGGTGCATCTGTAACATCTTGATTATTTGCTCCTTTTGTTTTTGGTTCAATATATTCTCCCATGCTACAGGATAACTTATCTGACCAACCTTTTATGATATAATCTTGTATTTCTTCCCAATCTTGTCGAAATATAGAATTATTGGCATCGTTCGGATGATCTAAAAAATAATCCACTATCACATAATCATCTTGTCGTAAAGCTTTCCCATCTTGTTTAGCTAAATAAACTACCCAGAATGTCAAGTTGATTTTCTTTCTGAGTTTTGCTGTTTCCCAGGTTTCATTAGCGACCTCAAAATAATTAATCATTTGAATCGCAGTTGGTTCTTTAGCTTTAATATCTCCATTTTTATTAATCTGTAAAGGCAAAATTTTTATCTCACAACCAATTTCCGGTATGTCGGCATCTGCAACATTGTTGTTATCAATCCCTAACAGACTTTCAACAATTAAACCTGAAGCACCCTTTTTCATTTTTGTACGTTCAATGTTCAACTCCTGCTTGATTTGTCCAATAGTCTTACCTTTTGACTTTCTGATAATTTCAAAAAGTGGTGACATCACTTCTATAACTTTACTGCTTATCATATTTTTCTTAGTGAGTTTTAATAAATTGAACAATATGGTGATAAAAATTCTGAATGCATAATTTGAATTTTAGAATTGCTATAGTTAAAATTCGAGATCAACAATTCTGTTAATTTACCTCTTTTCTCAGGATTTGCATTCACCATTCTATTTGCAAAAACTCTTTTAATACTAAACTGTTGATATAAATCATCAAAAAAGTCTTCGTTTGGATTTTTACTTTTTACATCAGAATTACTTAAAATAAATTTATGACTCAAGATGTCAATTTTCTTACAAAAATTCCCGAGCCGTATTTGCTCATAGTCATTGAAGTTTTCTTTTGCATAAGAATTAAAACTTGATGTCTCACTCAATGGCTTGTATGGGGGATCAAAATAAAAAAAACTGTTATTTGTAGCATATTTCAGAGTCTGCTCGAAATCGCCGGTCAAAATTTTCACCTTTTGAAGTAATTTACTATCCGCCCATATTGTTTGCTCATCGCATATTTTAGGGTTTTTGTATTTACCAAACGGAACATTAAATAAACCTTTACTATTCACCCTATATAAACCATTGAAACAAGTACGATTTAAAAAAATAAATAATGCAGTATTTTCAACGGGTTCTAAAGCTTTTGTATTAAATTTAGTTCTCTGATTTAAGTAATAAATCTTACGTTTTTCTTCATCTAATGGTAAATATTCAGCTTGGATTATTTTCAAATATTTGATCAATTGATCAGGTTCGTCACGAATTATTCTATATGCTAAAGTTAAATCAGGATTAATATCATTGATAATAGCTTGATTTATATTTGAATATTTCTGTAAAATCCAAAATAAAATTGCACCCCCTCCTACAAATGGTTCTATATAGGTTAGATTGCTAATTTCTGCAAAATTTTTTGGTAAAGCTTGTTGTATTGAATCTATTAATTGAGTTTTTCCTCCAACCCATTTGATAAATGGCTTTGCTTTCATTGTGATAATATATTACGTTCATCATTCTTCACTATTCGTTGTTCGTTATTCGTTCAAAATACCTCAACTCCATCCTTTCCCCATCAAACACGCCATAAGAGAAAATCTTCATAAAATCGCCAAGGATGGTGAGTTGTGAACCATTTGACAATCTTCTACTTACATCCATATGCCTGTGCCCAAATACAAAAAAATCAATGGGAGGTTTGGATTGGTAATTTTCGGCAAAGCTGAGATAGGGAAGTTCTTCGATTTTTTGTTTAGAAAAATACTTTTTACTACCATTGTGTAGTTTGGTGCGATTGTGTTTCGACCAATTATAACCAATTTGTTGTCCTATGTAAGGAGGCACCAGCGCAAAAAGCTGCTGGGCAATGTTAGCATGAAAAATAGACCTCAGGATTGTAAACCTTTTCCCCGAATCTACAAAGCCATCCCCATGAGCCATAAAAAACCATTTGCCATGATGTTCTACTGTAAATGGTTTATAATGAACTTTCAAACCTACTTCT
>JAAZKM010000024.1 GCA_012799835.1 Candidatus Methanofastidiosia archaeon | reverse complement strand
CCGCCATAAATAAATAAATGGTTGTAGGCTTTGGCAGGCAATTCGGCAACTGCCAGACAGGCAGCATGGGCAAAGCGGTTGCTGTTGCCTACAACAAAGGAATCGAAAGTGTATCTGGGGTTAAAATGAGTCGCTATTGATTCCTCATAATCATGCCTGGTTGTTTTAGCAGGTGGATTATGTTCTTCAATCTTTTCACCAGATATGACAAACTGCACCTCGGTAGCTTGTTGTAAGATATCTTCAAAAACACTTTTGACCAAAGGAGCATACCGCTCACTTAACCAGCTTTTAGAAAAATTGTTGGGTGTTTCGATGACAAGTCTGTTGTTGAAATATCTAAGTGGTTTGATGGGCTTGATCCAGGTATCGAAGGAGTGCTTGTTTAATTTTTTTTCCAGAATATAGAGGGCTTGTTCCCATATATCGTTTAATTCATTTTTGGTCAACTAAAAAACCCTCCCAGTATGTATTGCTTATTCATTAATTAATAAGTGAACCTTTAAAAATCCCTCAATGAGAGTATTTTAAAGGTTCTCAAAGGAAATTAACAAATCAATCCACAGAGGTATGCACATGTTGTGGAAAAGTAAGTTTAGAAGATTCTAGCATCAAAATAATAACAAATTTTATAAGAGTTATCAACAAGCTTTTTTTCTTTCTGTACTAAAGGCCGTGGATGAAGTGGTATTTCTTGACGTTGAAAATTGGTTATTATATAATTGTAGGTGTGTCAATATGAATGATTTAAATTCCTTACTTGGATTGTATTGCCAATATAAATATTTGTATTACTCTTTTGAATAAATTTTATCATATTGCCTATTTTAAAAGAGTTCCCCATCTAGTATAATTAAGTTTCTGAAGGAGGGGTGTTTTATGAAACGTACTTATCAGCCTAAATGCCGTAAGCATAAAAGAGTACATGGCTTTATGAGCCGGATGTCTACTAAGGCTGGCCGCAACGTGATTAAGAGAAGAAGAATTAAAGGCAGGAAAAGGTTAACCGCGTGAGGCCGCTAAATCACAGTGGCCTCTCAAACTGTATAGCACAGAAGGCGCATGGATAAGCTATTTAAAGGCAGGAAAGATATCTTGAGGAAGATATGGGAAGTCTGACCAAGATTAAGAAAAACAATGATTTTAGGAAAATTTATAACAAGCGTATGTCGGTAGCAGATCGCAATATGGTTTTATACTATTTGCCCAATAACCTGTCGGTAAGCCGTTTTGGGTTTACGGTGAGTAAAAAAATAGGCAATGCTGTGATCAGGAACAGAATTAAGCGCCTGTTTAAAGAAGTGTGTCGTTTAAATAGGGATAAGTTTCCAGAGGGTTATGACTACATTTTACTGGCGCGGCGTAATATCGTTGGACTTAATTACGGACAGGTTGAGGAGACCTTGTTGAAGCTTTTACAAAGACTATAGTATAAGTAGGGATTGACCCCGTTGCGCATTTTTATTATCTTGTTAATCAGATTTTATCAAACGTTTATTTCACCTT
>JAAZKM010000287.1 GCA_012799835.1 Candidatus Methanofastidiosia archaeon | reverse complement strand
TTGAATATTTTGATGTTACTGCAGATATTGGCGTCAAGGTATGGGGAAATTCTATTAATGAATTATTTGAAAATGCGGCTATTGCAGTCACAAGTTTAATGATAGATCCAGCTAGATTGAAAAGAAATATAACTAAAGAAATTTTCGTCGAAGGAAATGATATTCCTTCCCTTTTAATCAATTGGATTACGGAACTTTTAATAATCAGAGATAGTGAAGCGATTCTGTTTTCATCTTTTAAAGTGAATGTTTCAAGTGATGGAAGAACTCTAACCGCTAAAATTCTGGGGGACCATATTATTGGAAGTACTATAGAAATGGATATAAAAGCAATAACATATTCTCTCTTTGAATTAAAAGAGTTAGATAACAGCTTCCATGTGCAATTTGTTCTCGATATATAAAAAGTGCACATTCAATAAGAAGATTAGATATGCCAATTTATAACGATTTATTATAATAAATCTATAATGTATGAAAAAATTTATATATGTAGAACTCAAATATAAAAATGGCGATATTATGGTTGAACTAATAAAAAAAATGCTAGTTCCAGTAGATGGTTCTAAAGCTTCTGAAAAAGCGGTAGAATATGCATCATGGGTAGCTAGTAAAACAGGAGCAAATGTAACTATAATACATGTGCTGGATGTAGATAAGTTACAGATGAATTATGAGGCAATGGATAGATTTTTGCCTGATTGGAAAGATAAGATAAAAGGAACAGATGATATAAAGAGGTACTCTCCTTTCTTCGAAAATCAGCTATCTTGCATGATGGACGATCCAATATGCAAAAGAGGAAATAATATACTAAAGGAAATGGAAAAACTTGCAGCAAAGAATGGAATGAAAGTAAAAACAATGCTTAAACTTGGAAGAGTTGTTGACACAATAGTACAGATTGCAGATGAAGAAAACTTTGATCATATAGTTGTAGGTAAGACTGGGCTCACAGGAATCCGAAGATTAGTTATAGGCCATGTTGCAGAAGATGTTGCAAAATATGCTTCAGTTAGAGTAACAGTAGTTCCTTAAACATAGTAATTTAATTTTTTTATTTTTATACTATTCTGTTAATTTTGTATAATAAAAAGGATAAGTTTTTTAATAGAGAAATAAATTTATAATATATGCCTCGAGCTAGGAAAAAAAGATGTATTTATGTAGATACCTATACCCGTTACTTTAAACCTCGTGGAGTACCATTAGAACAACTAGATATTGTTAGGCTTACTTTTGAAGAACTTGAGGCAATTAGACTCAAGGATTTAGTTGGATTGGAACAAATAGAAGCTTCTGAAAAAATGGGAATTTCCCAGCCAACTTTTCATAGGATACTAAAAGAAGCCAGGAATAAAGTATCAGACGCTCTCGTTAATTCTAAAGCTATCGAGATATTTGGCGGGGATTATGAAATCGGCATTACACAATTTAAATGTCAAAATTGTAATCATATATGGGAGTTGGATGCTAGTTCAAAGATTGATAGAAAATGCCCAAATTGCAATAGGGAAAAAATTATTAATCTCATGAGTAATATGTACAATTGTAAAAAATAGGAAAAATAGTTAACTGTATAACTCTCTCCAATAAGATTTAGAGGAATATTATGAAAATTGCAATACCAACAGATTTAGAAGGCGGACTTTCAGACACTGTTTTCAATCATTTTGGTATGGCCCCTACATATACTATCGTAGAGATAGTTGATAATAAAATCAAAAGTATAGAGGTCCTAAAAAATACAAGTGATCACTTTGGTGGATCTGAGAGTCTCATAGACTTGTTTTTCAGAAAAAATGTTGGGATTATAATCTGTTCAAATTTAGGGCCGCATGTTATGGAAGCTCTTAGAAGTCAAGGATTTGATATTTTCTTCACTAAAAGAGAAAAAATTGAAGACGTTATTAGTAAATTTATCAAAGGCGAATTAGAAAGATTTTCAAACGGAAAAGCATCCTGTAATGCCCAATAATATCATTCAAATTTGTAGTTTTTTATCTTTTTAATCCAGTAGTTTGAATAAAGCGCACCTATTGGATTATGAGCTAAAATCCTATCCTTGACTATAAGAACTGTAGTGGGAGCCTTTGAATATTTGATAAATAGAGAATCATGGCCTACACACAATCCTACGACAATATTGAATTCGGTACCTTCTTTTTCTAGTAATTTAGCCTGGCCTATAGGATTGCATGCAGATTCACTTAAATTGTTAGATAAAGTTTTAACTACACCGAAGTCACCTTTACCAATTCCGTGAGCTTTACAAATAGCAAGATATACTTCAAATCCCTTTTCTTGAAGCAAATCGGTCAGGATCTGAGATTCATTTTTTAGCCCTATACAAGATGCAATACCAAGTTTTTTGTAATTCATTCTTTTTGAAAATTCAATTAACTCCAATACCCGTGGGAGTTTCATATATGCATCTACTTCAAGTTCAGTTGAAGTTATGTAAAAATTACTATTTTCTTCTTTTTTTATTTCATTTTCTGCATAGATTCGGATATCCTTACCATAACAATTTATTCCTTCCTTACAGAAGGAATCTTCACAATCATTACATCTCATAGAAAAAGTAAATATCAATAGTTTAAAAAGATAATTATTTTATCCCAGTTATAATGTCTGTTTTAAAGTCAAATAGTGTTTTTTTCTCATTTTTATCTTGTATAGTCATAGTATTACCATTAGTAACTTTCCCTACAATTTTAGCTTCTATTTTTTGCTTTTTAAAAAGAGATAATATCTTATCAGAGTTTTCAGGTGCAGATGTCAATGTAAATCCATATCCTGGATAAATTTTTAACCAGTCTATAAAATCTATATTTTCAGGTCTTTGTATTTCTTCAATGTCAATTACCGCTCCCTTTCGTGATGTTTCAAGAAGCATTCCAATTGTGCCTAATATACCAGGATTAGATATATCTTTAGCTGCAAAGGAAAGTTCCCTTTCTGCAATTTCATTCATTATGCTAAGTTTAGATAAACATTCTTCGGATGATTTATTTAGAGTGGTATCCCAATTAAGAAAATTATTATACTGCCTGCCATCCATATCCATTGCCAAGATAATATCTTCACCTTCTTTTGCAGAAAAACTTGAGAGTATTTTTGATGCATTTCCCATTATTGAAACAGATACAGTAGTAGACTGGGTATCTGGGTGGAGGTGTCCTCCCACCATTGGAACTTTAAATTTATCACAACCAGTTTTAATTCCTTCAAGTAAGCTTTTACAATTATCCGTCTTTTTTAAAGACATAATATTAACCATAGCAATAGGCTTACCTCCCATTGCATAAATGTCGTTGACATTTACAAGCACAGCACAATATCCTGCCCAAAAAAGATCATTTAATAAATTTGCCCATATCCCATCTGCAGCTAAAAGCAAATAATTGTTGCCATATTTTAAAACTGCAGCATCATCGCCGAAATCAATAACAGTGTTTCCATAATTAGAAAATGGTTTAAATTGATTAATTAGGTATTTAATAGGATTTTTTCTTTTAACACCTTCGTAATTTCTAATTTCTTGAACAATTCTATTTAGATCTGTCATACATTTCAACATGCGGTTAAAGGATAGATTATTTATAAAAGTTTTTATTTTATGATACTTTCCATAAATTTCCTAATCTCAGTCGGTGTAGAAGATTCAAGGCCATATATTTCAGAAAATTTTGAAGTTGTTTTTAGCATTTTAGTTTTTCCACATGGTTCAGCGTCAACTAGGCCTGCTTCAACTAAGGATTTGACATGTTCATAACATTGACTTCCCCTATATTTTACTAAATCAGATTTTTTTAATGGTTGTTTGTATGCAATAATAGCTAATGTCTTTAAAACAGCCCCTCTTATCTCTGATTTAGGGGCAAAATCTGCAGTTAACAAGGAAAACTCGTTTTTTACCTGCATTGTATACCTATCCTCAACGGCCCGTATAACTTCTATAGCGCTACCTCTATCCCGATAATCTTTTGAAAGACTTTCAATCAATCCCTCTACATAATCTCTTTCTTTTATACCTAGTTTTTTTAGTAATTTAGAAATCGGAACAGGCTCACCAGATATGAAAAGAATTGCTTCAATTGATGCTTTGTCTTTTGATATATCCATATATCTCCTAATATTGTTTACATTTAAATGGTTTACACGTCAAATAATAGTAAAAACAAAAATAAATTAGAAACTTTTTTAATGTTCAAAGAAATGTCAAATTAGGTGAGGGAATGGATTTGGAAGAAATAGTCGATAAAACAATGAAATTTATACATTCTGAAGGGGAAGTATTTGCCCAAAAAATAAAAGTTATTTCTTATGATATAGAAAAAAGCAATATTGAGATTGGTGAGGAAAAAGAGACAATTGGGATTGGAGTAAGAATAATTGAGGGAAAAAAGCAGGGATTTTCATTTACAAATAATCTTAATAGTTTAGAAGATTGCGTTAAGACAGCGTATAAAGTTCTTAAAGTGTCTAGGGATAAAGAAGATTTCATTAGTCTTCCCACTCCAACTACAATTAAAGAGAGAAAATTAGTAGACAAGTCTTTGTATGATATAACTTCTAACGATTTAATGGAATTCTCAGTAGACATGATTAAAGGATGTAAAGAAAAAAATGGAATTCCTTCTTCGGGAAGTACTAATCTTACATTCTATGAAGAGTCAATTTCGTCGACAACAGGAATTTCTTTACATCAAAAGTATGCGACTCTTTTTGGGTACCTCTCTTCCATTTATAAAAATGAGGATGTATCTACTGGTTTTGATTATAATATTATGAGAAAAAAATTCAATTTTGCTCCAATTGGGGAATTAGCTGCATTGAAAGCAAAAGAAACGAGTAATGCAAAAAAGATCCGTTCTATGCATTGTGACGTAATATTGGGGCCTGAAGCGATTTCTTCATTATTATCAAATACATTTATACCTCATCTTTTTGCGGAAAGTGTTGACAAAAATAAAAGTTTTTTAAAGGAAAAAATAGGCAAAAGGATAACAAATCTTACAGTGATAGATGATGGTACACTTGAGTATGGTGTTGCTTCTACAAATTTTGATGGAGATGGTAACCCTACAAAAAGAAACATAGTCATAGACAATGGTATATTGAAAAAATATCTTTATGACGATTTTTATGCAAAAAAATATGGAATTGAATCTACAGGTAATGCAGAGAGAAATTATAACTCCCTTCCCTCAATTGGCATTACTAATTTCATAATTGAAGGAGAGCCATTAGAAGGAATACAAGAAGGATTTATTATAAATGAATTAAGAGGCGCACATACAGCAAATCCAATTTCTGGAGATTTTTCCGTAGAAATATCAAGTGGATTTTACATTAGTAATGAGGAAAAACAGCATCCAATCAAACATGGAATGATGGTGGGAAATATTTTTGAATTCTTAAATAAAGTTAAAGGAATATATGGGCAAGTAAAAAATACGGGCGGTATAATTACTCCTTCAATTATATCAGAAGCGAGGGTAGTCGGATGATAGGAATAGTCGGTATGCCAGGTTCTGGAAAAAGCGAATTTGTTAACATTGCACTTACTTTAGGGTATAGATTCATCTCGATGGGAGATATTGTAAGGGAAGAAACTGTAAGAAAAGGATATCCGTTAGAAGAAAGTGGAAAAGTTGCTCAGAAACTTAGAGATGAAAACGGGCTTGATATCATAGCTATTTTGACTTTAGACAAAATAAGGAAGATTCATGACAATAAATTTTTGATTGAGGGCATACGGGGAATAAAAGAAATTGAAAGATTTAGAATGGAAATGGATTTTTTTTTAATTGGTATACACTGTTCGCCTAAAATCAGATTTGAAAGATTGAAAAATAGAAAACGAGACGATGATTATCAAACTTATGAAGAGTTCTATACTAGAGATCTAAGGGAGCTTTCGTGGGGGTTAGGTGAAGCATTGGCCCTATCTGATGTTATTATTAACAACAACAGCACTTTAGAAGATTTTAAGGAAAATATCTATGCGGTGATTAAAAATTATGAGCTTTAGATTAGAAGTCTCTGCAGATGTAAAGAAAACTGAAGACCCGGAAAAAGTAAAGATATCAATAACTAATATATTTCCGGATATCAATATAGAAAAAAATAAGGATATAGTTATCGGATATTCTGAAGACGAAAATGTCCTTTCAAGGTTCATCGAATTAATACATTCTGATGCTATAAGGGATAGTGTCAATATGATATTAAAAGAAGGTATCCATGAATTAAACATATCCTTTTTGATGAATAAACAAGCTGCGTTTGCGGGCAGAGTAAATTTATCAAAATTATCCCCACTTGGCTCAATAAGAGTAAAAATATACGTAGAAAATCCATATGAATTTATAGATAAAATAGCGCCTAAGACAATTTGATTTTTAATAGTTTTGTAATCTACTTTTTGTGATTCCACTCTTTTGAGTTATATTTTTCATAGGCCAATTTTTTTGCAAGAGAAAGCTCTTCTTTAGAAAGTTTACCTTTGTTTGATTTTCCATAAATTTCTTCAAATCCTTTTTTTAAATTTTTGATTAATTCTTTTTTGTCAATACTGTATCCTTCCTTAGAAAGAGTTGTAATCCTCTTTCTTATTTCCATTTTTTGATTGGATACCCTAAGAGCTTTTTCCATTAATTCAATATTTGTATTAAACATAAGAGTTCCATGTTGTAGGATAATCCCATTTTTTCTAGTTTGGGCCGAGCCAGATATTTTTTTTGAGTTGAGGGTAAGATCATTAAGAGGTTTGAATTCAACGTTTATACCCATATTCTTCAACCCTTTTATGACTCCCCCATAAATAAATTCAAATGAATCAAGGATATTATAAGGAGATTTTTTTTCAGACACTATAACAGAATAAGTTACTTCCCCCATATAGTCATGAAAAACATTCCCTCCCCCTGTTATTCTTCTAACATAGTCAATGTCATTTCTAAGACAATAATCTATATCAATTGAAGAATTTAGTCTTTGAAAATAACCAATTGAGATGCATGAAGGAAAAAAAGAATAAAATCTAAATGTGTCTTCCACTTTATCTTCGATCCTTAATAATAGTAACGCCTCATCCAAACCCATTGAAAGATATCCATTTTCTTTCCTATAAGGTAAATATCTCATAGAATGATTACTATAGAAAAGTATTTATAGGTTTATGTAATTGTTATCGATGGGAAGGGAAATGGAGGAAAAAGTTAGAATCCTCTCATATTTTTTCACCTCTAGTGCTAGATTTCCCTTCCCTCGTTATGGCTTTAGGAGGCATTTATGTATCAAAGAATTTTAAAATTACTTGAGAATGAAGAATCACCTATTTCTGCAGAAAACATCAGTGAAAAAACAAAAGAGAGTTTAATTAAAACTAAGTCTCTTTTGTTAAGATTGCAAGAAGAAGGTAAAGTTGAAAGTAGCAAAAAAGAAAATAGTATAGTGTGGCAGATAAAGAAAAAAGATGATATTGAAAAGAAGTTAGAAAAGATGGTAAGATAATGCCTTTGTCTCATCCCTTTATAAAAGGGGAGATTTCGCCTAGACCCTATCAAGAAACAATTTTTGTAAAAAGTAAGGATAAAAATACACTAGTCATACTGCCAACAGGTCTTGGAAAAACTTACATTGGAATTTTATTAGCAGCATATACCTTACAATTACTGAGAAAAAAAGTGTTAGTCCTGGCTCCAACTAAGCCTTTGTCAGAGCAGCATTTTAAAACTTTTTCAGAAATATTGAATGTTGATAAAGAGAGCGTTGCCATTCTTACCGGGGTTGTGTCACCAATAAATCGAGAGAAAATATATAATAAATCTTTAGTTTTGATGGCCACCCCCCAAGTCATAGAAAATGACATTTTAAATGGGAAGATAAATTTAAGCGAATTTGGGCTTATTATTTTTGATGAAGCGCATCGTGCAATAGGAAATTATGCATACACTTACATAGCAGAAAAAGCTATTTCTAAAAATGTTAGAATTTTAGGTTTAACTGCTTCACCTGCATCAAATAAAGAAAAAATGCAAGAAATAATCAAAAATTTAGGAATAGAACATATAGAGTTAAGAAATGAAAACTCTCCAGATGTTAAACCTTATGTTCAAGATATTGAAATTTCTTGGATTACAGTTAAACTACCTGATGAGTTTTTAGAAATTAAGAAGTTACTTGAACTTTTATTGAACAGAGAAATAACAAATCTAAAAGATCTAGGATTTGTTTCATCCCAAGAAGTCACAAAAAAAGAAATATTGGGCACTGTACTTAAAATTAATAATAAAATTAAAGAAGTGCCAATCCAAGAGAAATCAGTTTATTATGGAGCACTCAAATCTCAAGCAAAGGCAATTAAGTTATACCATGCTTTAGAATTATTAGAAACTCAAGGCATTTCTTCTTTGATATCATATTTTAAAAAAATGCGCGAGGGAAAAAGCCGCTCTTCATTAGAGCTACTTTCTGAGAAAAATGTAATGAAAATTATAGCAATGGCAGATAATCTAAATCAAATGGGCATAGAACACCCTAAACTTTCAAAGTTATATGAAATCGTCGCCAATAACGTAAGCGAAGGAAAAAATTTAATTGTTTTTTCGCATTATAGAGACACTACAATTAGAATCGTTAATGAGTTGAAGAAAATAGATGGAGTAAAAGTTGAGAGATTTGTTGGTCAAGCTTCAAAAAGGGGAGACGAAGGTTTATCTCAAAAAAAACAGAAGGAAATAATAGAGAAATTTAGATTGGGCGAATTTAACGTACTTGTTGCTACATCAGTAGCTGAAGAGGGACTTGACATACCAGAAGTCGATATGGTCATATTATTTGAACCCGTACCTTCAGAAATACGAACAATTCAGAGAAGAGGTAGAACTGCTAGAAGAAGAAGCGGCCAAGTGATAATTCTTATTGCAGAGAAAACTAGAGATGAAGGGTACTATTGGGCAAGTAAACGAAAAGAAAAATTAATGAGGCACACCGTAATGGAATTGAAGAGAAATATCAAGAAAAGTGATGAAGCTATTATTGCTGGAAAAGGACAGAGTAAGCTCAAAGATTTTGTTGAAATGCCCCACATCATAGCAGATGACAGGGAAGATAAGAAGTTTTTAAAAGTCTTATCAGAAAATGCAAATGTTAAGATTAGCCGTTTGGAAGTGGGAGATTACATCTTATCAAATAGAATTGGGGTTGAAAGAAAGTCATCAAATGATTTTATTGAATCATTAATCAAAGGAACTCTTTTTTCTCAAATTATGTCCCTTTCAAATACATTTGAAGTTCCTATAGTGGTGGTAGAGGGAAGCGATATTTATTCAATAAGAAATATGGATGAGAAATCAATTCGAGGTGCAATTATATCTGCTATAGTAGATTTCAGAGTTAGGATTATTTTTACTAAAACGCTTGAAGAAACAGCAAATTTTCTTGTTGATATCTCATTAAGAGAACAGAAAGAGAAAGATCGGATGCCTGTAATACGTGGACAAAAAAGAATAATGAGCTTAAGAGAAAAACAACTATACATTATTGAAGGTCTTCCAGAAGTTTCATCCATTCTTTCTCGAAGATTATTAAAAAAATTTGGCAGTGTTCTGGGAGTTTTTAATGCAGGCGAGATAGAACTTAAGGAAGTTGAGGGTGTTGGAGATACTAAAGCTAAAAAGATAAGAGAGGTAATAGACTCTCAGTATGAAGAAGTATAATTCCATTATTGTTAATCAATATATAACCAAAAGATTTAAATATTAAGAAGCAATAATGCCTATTACCACTAATAGGTGATGACTTATGAGAGGACGTAACGATTCAGAAGCAAGAAAATTCTTTAGACAAGCAAAAAAAATGAAAGATAGAGCTGAAGCAAATATAAAAAAAAGAAATTTTGTATTAGCTTCTATTGAAATAGATGTTGCAAATAGGCTTCTTGAAGAAGGAAGTAAATTTCTCTAAATTTTATTTTTTAATTGATATTTTTAGATAATATCTATTTAGATTTACTCACTATAATGTGTAAAAGTAATAAAATCTAGATTGTGTAAAATCAGATGGTAAAATAGAAATGGCAAATCTTCAAATTCTAAAATTAAAAATAATAAAATATTTATTATAATTTTTCAAATCTTTTTTCAAGCTCCCTTAATACTTTTGGAAGTGTTGTATATTCCATATCTTCAGGGGGCAATCTATGGGGCTCAAATGGCCCATGCCGCCTCATATAGTCTGCAACTCTTTGTGCTTTTATCCTAGCATTGTCATATGCGGGGTCATCGAACAGATCGACAGGTCCAATTAGTTTTCCATTTGCTATTTGGAACCCTAAAGCAATGACTCTTGGTGGCCCGTCAAATCTTGTGCATACAGCATTTTTTTGACTTACAGGCATTATTGGTCCATTATGCGATCCTCTCATCCATCCTGCTACTAAGTGTGGAAAAGCAAAAGGCTCAAGGACTTCACCTACTGCAGGGAGCCCCGATTGGGCCCTTACTAAAGCCACAGGATCATCTTTTCCTACATATTCTCCAGCAATTTTGTAAAGTTTCTCAGTGCTTATAGTTGCTACTGCCTCATCTGCGGATAATTTTCCTCCTTTCTTAGGGTACACTCTTTTTATTACATATCTTGATTTGGCACCAATTAATGCGAGCATTTTGTAAAGTTCCTCAGGGCAATCCATAAACACTTTTTTACTATCGAATATGTCCCATATTTCAAATCTAAATCCTGCCACAGCGTTAGGATCTATTACAAGGCCTATAGTATTAAATGGATCTGCAAACATCTTATATATGGGTAGATTAAAAGCTCCTGGATCTGTTTTATCCATCATAAATGCAATTAATGGTTCTGCTTTCCTTTCTTCGAATTCTAGTTCTGCCACACCAGGGCCCATCCCTCTAACATTTCCACTGAAAGATTCTGCTAAAAGATCTTGGCCCGCACCATAAAGTTTCAGTTTTTTGGCCATTTCTGTTGCTTTTTCAAAAGTATCCCAAGCAAGGTGGTGAACTTCCAAACAATCGACACCTTTTCTGTGTGTCATTATTAATTCTAAATCATCTCCACAGTTTGTAACGTGGAAATCAACTAGTAGTTTACCTTTTTCTTTTTCTAATTCTTTTTTAGCTGTTTGAATTAAATCAGGATGTACCAAAGCGTGGCCTGGCCATCCCCCAACATCTGCTTTAATAAGAGAAACTGTTATTTTTTCTCCCATTTAATCCTCCTCATCCTTTGATTTAAAATCATCAATTGTGAATGGAGGTTCCTCACCATCTTTAATCTGCCCTTTCGCTTTCATCATTTCTCTGGCAATGAGATAATAAATAAGCGCTAAAGCTTTTTTACCTTTGTTATTTGTTGGTACAACTAAATCAACATTTGATAAGTAATTTTCAGAGTCACATAGGGCAACTACTGGTATTTTTGCAAGTCCCGCCTCTCTTAATATTTGATAATCTGCCCTTGGGTCTGTCAATATGACTACTTCAGGTTCAATAAAATCGTCACAGTTTGGATTTGTGAGAGATCCGGGTATGAATCTTTTGGTAATTGTTTTTGCCCCCGTTTTTTGACCGAAAGCCAATACAGGTTTGAATCCATAGATTCTTGATGATACCACAAGGATTTTTTCTGGCTCAAATTTGGCAAGAAACTTTCCAACTTTTTCTATTTTCCTGTTTGTTTCATTTATGTCCAATATATAAAGACCATCTTGTCTTATCCTAAATATATACCTTTCCATATCTTTTGTTTTTTGGGTCGTTCCAATATGAATCCCTGATGCAAGGTATAAATCAAGGGGTACTAACATTTCATCACTCATTAAATCTCCTCTCCTAAATATTCTTTAATTCTTATTAGTTCATTTATAATAGGAATATTTTCTTCTGTTATATCTAGGTACTTTAGATTAAATGCCAAGGCTAAATGGCAGATTCCTTCATCAACTGCAGAGATAATGCAATTATTATCCTCTTTTGAAGAAACATATATCTTTGATATCGTATCTAGATCAATTTTCTTAGGCCTATGTTTTTCCTTTAGTTCATTCAAATCTATATCAAATATTTTTTCTCCGATGGTTAGAAATGGCATTTGACCTTCGTAAATACCACCAAGATACCTAAAAAGGGGTAAGGAATAAAAGGAAGATGCTGCTTTAGCAGATGCCAAAGACAATACAAATCTTATTTGGTTATATGGCGTTATTTCACAAAGTAATTCATCTAATGATTTTTGTTCTATTGCATCCAATCCTACAAGTTCAGGCAAAACAACTTCCTCTATTTCGGAGATATCTCCTTCAAATGGTACGGAAGCTCTTCCAAAGCTTGAATTCGTATAGATATCTATCTCTACTATTTTCTTCTCTCGACCACTGTTGTAAATCATTCTTGCTCTTATATCCTCTATTACGGTCAATCTTTCCTCTCCTTTTTCTATTTCCAATGGTGGGACCGTCGGGATTTGAACCCGAGTTTCCACCACCCCAAGGTGAGAGGCTAGTCCAAGCTACCCCACGGTCCCATGTGAAATCAACTATAAACTATTAAAATATAAAATTATATTTTATAGTCGAGCAATTCGTCTATGAGGTCAACATGGGTAAGAAGCATTCGTCTACAGCAATATCTTGTCAATCCCATGTCATCCAATATTTTTTCTGATAGTTCCCCTTTGCTTAACCTATCTAGGTATGGCTCATAAAGATGTCCAATCACTTTTCCACAAGTAAAACATCTTACAGGGATTATCAAAAGATCACCTGTAAGATTTTTGTCTTCTTGCTCTTGGCCCTTTAGAAGACTTACTTGGTTTGTGTTCCTCAGTTCTCCTTGAATCCCCTCTTAATAGTATTCTATCATATCCTAAATAAGCTTCTTTCAAAGAGTTGTCTTGGGTGAATTCTACAAGACCCCTTGCAATTGCTATTCTGCGTGCATCGGTTTGTCC
>JAAZKM010000286.1 GCA_012799835.1 Candidatus Methanofastidiosia archaeon | reverse complement strand
TATTTGAAATCTTTTTCATTATCAAATAAATTTTTGCAACAATTTGTGAACTTTGCATTCTCTTCATCTGATGCAACTTTCGGGTTAAAATTACTGATTTCATATTTATAGTTTTCCATTTTTAATTCCTATTAACATTTTATAGTATTCGCACTTATTGCACATAACGTTCCGTATGTTTACGAAGTTGATGAACCTTAGCGCGACTGCGCTTGGTGAATCAATTTGGGCGAAACGATAGTGGAGCCGTAAACCTTGCCGTTATACGCTGTGCCAGAATATTTCTAATACATACTTCATGTATTCTTGGATATTGGCGTTACATATTGCTATCTATAGTAATGAATTCTTTCTTATTTCATTTAGCTCATCCACACTAAATAATCCTTGTTTATATACATATAAGTACTCTTCAGAGACTCCACTGTTAAATACTAATAAATCATCTGTATTTATTGTAAGAGGTATCCCTTTATCAAACAGCTTCTTAGCAGGATGTTTTGTCATATCTTTAACTGCTCCAAGAACAAAATTACTACTGGGACATATATTCAACCTGATTTTTCTTTCTTTAATTAGATCCATGACATATTCGCTGGAAACAGCTCCGATACCATGTTGAATTTCATCGACTTCCAGTATTTCAATGGCTTTTTGTACATTATGATGGTCGTGAAATTCACCGGCATGAACTTTAAGTTTAAGCCCTTTGCTTTTTGCATATTTATAATAGTCTTTATATCGTTCAAAGTCTTCTTTAGTTTCATCGCCATACAAGTCGATTGATTTAAAGACCCCGCTATCAATACATGGGATCAAAAGCTTATCCAGGTTTTCATTTGTAATATCTTTAGCCATTCCTAACTCCGGTCTAAAATCGATATCCTTCAAATAATGATTTCCAATCGAAAGAATGGTTCCAAAAAACTCGCTACTCTCAGTGAAATCTAACAATGTATGACAATCGATACTCGTCTCTAACACTTTTACTCCATCTTTGATAGCTTCCTTCAATGTCTCTTCGATAAGAAATGCCCAACCTTCTTTATTGGTAATGTATTGAACAAGGTTGTTAAAAATATAATTATCCAACCCTGGAAGTCCATTGATTCTCATAGACGGTTTTTTTACGTTTCCACCAGCCCACTCGTTAAATGTAAAAAATCTCATACCGAGTCCACAATGACTGTGAACATCCCCCTTAGATACTCCCCTTATTTTCACTATATCTTCTTCTTTTAGACCTTCCTCAAGTAATTCCCATTCCAAATCTTTCATAAATCATCCTCCTTCTTTACCACGGCAAACATACTTCTGGCATGGCGTATAACGTTTGGCAAGTACGCAGGCCTGCTTTGAGGCTGGCGTACTTGGCGAGTTGCATGCTGTAAACTGACACTTCCTCAATTCTATATTTTATTCGTCGCCAATCTTATTCTTTTTTGTAATATTAATTAATTTTAGCAATTGCCCTTACTAAAGATGCTTCAGCATGAATCTTTAATGGGAATGCAAAAATGTCAAATTCTTTAATGTTTAGTATTTTTTCAAGATTGGTAAGGTTTTCAAGTATTAAAATATCATTCTTGAATAGCTTAATATGCTCTTCATACGGGAATTTATCAGGGGATGGTGAATCGATTCCTAATATTTTAATTTTTTTTTCAATTAATAAATCGATCACTTCTGTTTCGAAAACCGGATACTGCGTAAAATAGTTTTCTTGATAGTAACAACTACTATGTCCGGTGCAAAAAATAGTTATATCATTATTACAAATAATTTCTCCATTAAAATCACACCTCTTAATAGTCCTTTTTCCCCTGACATCAAAAATTTTTCCAGGTCCTGTAAAATTATTGATATCAATTTCAGCTATGATTTTATTATCATCAATCAAATGGCTTGAAATATCAATGTGTGTACCTGCATGCATCCCGATTTCTAAACGAGAATTATTATACTTGTGAGTTTTTATATTTTTATCCAAATACAAGTTCATTTTGTTATCAAAGCTATGCACGGGCATTCCATTTTCGATTTTGTGGCTAAGATCAATAAATCTACCCATATTAAAACCCTGGTTCAATTTGCATCAGCAATGCGTGCATTTGTTGAAAAACTTCTTGTACAGATATTTCTGATGTATCAATTATGAAATCAGATTTCATCTCTTTAATCATTGCATTTAATTCTTTTGCCCTTCCAACCGAAATAAGTTTTGAAGTGTTTCGATTCAAAATCCTTTTTTCGATCTCAAAATCATTACAAATTAATGTTAAATGCGAAATGTCATTGATGCTAGCTCTATTTAATAAGGTAATTAAACGAGTAATTCTATCAGGAGATGGAAAAACAAATGAAATAAATAGGAAGTTGACACCATAAATAAGATAATTTTTTGCACACCCGACTATATTATCCTGAATAAGATCCAACCATTCATTAGATCCATTCAAGGGAACAATGCGACCTAAATCATCACCATCTATAACTGCTATATTATTCAGATTACAAGCTTCTATTGCTCTTAGCAATGTCGATTTCCCAACACCAGGTGCAGAATTTATTATAATAACTTTCATATTGATTTTTTTTCTTTGGCGGTGGTTTTATTTCTCATTGTGCCAGTTTATTGCATGCAACGTTTAAATTGATGAAGTCCGAGCGCCCAACCGGGGCGCGAGGATTTGGGTGAGGGACGCGGTGTTCCGCGTCACCGAACCCCGAGCACCGCAGGCCGCTAGGCCGAGGAGCGCAGCATTAATTTTGTGTTATATGCAGTGCTAATAAAAATTATTCAATAAAATAATCTCTTGTCTCTAATACTTCGAAAGGTTCTACTATTTGTACTAAGGCGAAGTTAATCATAGAAAAACCATTTCCTATATATTGGAAACGATATATATGATTTACAGATCCGCCAACAAGATCTGGATCATTAAAATCAAATGTTTTTTCGTCAAGTAATTGAACATTACTATCAATATCGTATTCCCAAAGATAAGGAATGGTGCTATTTTCAACTTCAATAAAAAACAAATCTCCTTGTGTTAAGTCATATGTATTGCCAGGTGTCATTTCTAGATAACCTATTTTATACTGTTCATATTCATTAATAGGGTTTACTTCACAGGAGAAGAAAATTAATGTGATTAAGGATACCAACAGAAAAAACTTCATAAAAATACCCTCCTAAAAAAATGTATGTAGATTATTAGCATTGCATATAACGGTTTGCGGCTTGGCGTAGTGGCGGATTTTTAGCACAAAAGTTCAATCG
>JAAZKM010000285.1 GCA_012799835.1 Candidatus Methanofastidiosia archaeon | reverse complement strand
TGCTTTGAAGGCATTCAACCTCAAGCCCATCCATTGCTATTCTTTTTCCTTCATGCATTATGCTGTTATATTTGCCAAAGTTTTTTCTGGAATAGCTAAATAACTTGAGCATTTTTTTGTTAACAAATGTGTTATTCAAGAAAGAGAATTCCTTCTGGCTATTTTCTCTTCGACTTTGAGCAAGTTCTCGCAATCTCTTGGCGAAAATAACAGAAACTCCCACTTGCAAAAGAGCTATTACCAAAATAACAACTGTTAAAGAAACCGAATAACTGAGCATGTATAAAGTCACAACAATAATGGACCCCAGACTTAAAACAATACTCATGACGCTGTCAAAAAAGAAACTGGTTAGTACATAGACATCATTTGTTAAAAGAACAAGTTTTTTAGATCTAACCTCACTTACTTCCTCCACAGGATCACGTTCAAACCCATTAAACAATGATGACTTAATTTCAATCAAAACCTTATTTTCAATCGAAAGACTCCATTTCTTGACTATGTATCCCAAAAGAAGGTTTATAGCGTAAACCGCAAAGAAAGTAAGAACTATTTTTAAAGCAAGTTGCATGTCTTTATCTGCCAATGCATAATCAAAGAACTGGATATTAAGGGTAGGTTCTATCAACCCCATCAAAAGAATGACCGTTAAAATAAACATCATTCCGACATAATGAATATTATATTTCTTGTAAAACAAGTCATACAATTCTATAAATATTTGTTTGCCAAATCGATTTTCTCCATTCATTTTTTTAGAACTATGTATTTCGAAACAACTGAATCCGAATAAACACGATTATCCTCTCTCTGAATTTTAAATCCGCTCTTCTCAGCCAACACATATATCTCATTTGGCATAAATAATCTCTTCTTGCTAATCGCATGATAATATTCATCTTTTTGAGAAGGCTTTATGTATACATTAAGGATTGACATTTTTGATGCGTAATCATTTCTTTCAAAATACCAAACCAAATGCTCTTCACTTTTTATCATCATCTTATATCTTTGACAAGAAGGCTTATCATTCACAAACAAACGATAGTCAAACATGAAAATGCCCTCTTCTCCCAACTGCTCATATATCTTATGAAACAGCCCTTCCAACTTCTCTATGTTTTCCCCTATCAGGCTAATACTGGTAGCAGGCATTATAGCAACAGCAATCTCTTCGGCAATATCCAATTTCAGAACATCCTGATTAAGCAACTGAACTCTCTCGTTCTCTTCTTCCGTTAAATGACTGCGTAATTCATTCAATTGATCTTCAGAATTATCTACGCCAATAAATGAACACCCTTTTCTAATCAAAGGAATACTAATTCGTCCATCTCCGCAAGCCAGTTCCAAAATATTACCCTTCGCCGGAACACATTCCATAGAGTAGAAAGCTAAATCAAATTCATCAGACTGACTATGTAATGCATGATAAAAATCCTTAAAGATTCCCTCATACATTCCGCTATTAATAATCCTACTTCCCTGAATTTCCTCCAAAAAAGCTTTTTCATCCATAACCATCCTCGATTTCCCAAAAAAACTTCACCAAACCGGCACAAGCACATTAAAATTGATATCATGACAACAAAAATTATAATTGCAATAATACCGGTTGTCACCAAGGAGAAAGTCTATCTTTTTGGGGGCACATCACACCCACATCCACCTTCTTTTTGTTATCTAATCTCTCGTGCGTGCTTACTTTTTCTAGCCTTCTCAATGTTTTTCATATGAATCCACTCTTCTGAATATCCGCATTTGCCACATACATACCTATCTACAGGAACATAATTGAAAATCGTCATACCAACTTCAATATTATTTCCTGTACCATAGGCTCCTGAATAACCTTCTATCAAGAAAATATCTTTACTACCACATTTAGGGCATTCTTCAACATGCTTCATAGATTATCTCCTCCGTTTCTTATGATTCCTAATACTAACATTATTCGCTCTTTTAGTGGTAAATCAAACATGATAATCAACTATAATGTGTAACCTTCTCACCAGAAGGATTTTCGCCGATCCGAGCAATCTGCAAACATCAAAAAGATGATTCGGCGTGTTACCACGAAAAAAAGATTTGCGCGCGACATGAAAAACAACATTACAAACAATTCAAGAATTACTTATCTAGGCTCTTCATCGTTGGGAGTCTTTTTCCATATATCCAACAGATTGCTCACTTTACACTCTGTGATATATGATATGGCATAGCTGATACGAAGAGATTTGATGTATTCCCGTTCAATACATTCCTATTCTACATCTTCGTTTGAACTATGTCAATACTTTGGACACTTGAGTTTCCGTACTTTTATCCACAAGCCCTTGTTTTGCTGGATTTATTATAAACAACTTTCAGAAAACACCCAAAATATAAGGAACTTCTCACTTTGTTATGGTAAAATTAAGGTGTCTAATCA
>JAAZKM010000284.1 GCA_012799835.1 Candidatus Methanofastidiosia archaeon | reverse complement strand
TCAGCTTTGGGCTATCGGCCTCCAGAGGAATTCGAGAATCTACTTACTGGGAATGCCTCTCAGGAAGAGAAGAAAGCTAAGACTTTATCTGTCTAGTCAGAGGGGTGCACTCCAAGTCTCACTTATTGTGATACCTTGCGCCTTTAATTCATTGGAGATTCTTCTTGGTCCATGTGTTGGATAATCTCGTATGTAATTGTAAATGATCAGCTCTACATCTGGTCTTATCTTGTTGGGCATACTGGGCTTGGATCTTTGTCTGTCCAGTAAACCCAGATAGCCCAATTGGCTAAACCGTCTTAACCACACATAGTAGGTGGTTCTAGTTATGTTGAAAAGCTTACAGGTACTGGTGACGTTCTTGTTTTCTCGTGCATGTTGTGAGTACACTATACTTAAAAGATGCAATACGTTCATCTTTGGTCATGTGTGCTCTCTCCTTCCTATTTAGAATTTGTTTTATCAACTTTATTCTATAGGAAAGACAACATGCATGACCAGTTTTTTATGTTAATTAAATAAATAACAAAGTGTAAAGACGACTCGAAATTAATACATATTATTTATTATAAAGAATGATTGAATATATTAATACATTTAAAAATATCGAACCATTTTTTAATGCTCTTTGAAAATCAAAAAGATGTTCACAGTCATATGATCAGATCAGGTATTCCTACAAAGACTTACTCACCCCTTCGGTATCATCATTTTGAGAATTAAATCAACGTCTTATAAATATCTGGATAATACTTTTACTTTAAGGAATGAGTCTTCATATTGCGATTTATATTAGCTGGGCACCGTTATCAGAGAACATATAGAATTGATTTCTCAAGTTATCCCTGATGCCCTTTCAGAAAACGTTTCTAGTAACTTTTTTTAAAATATATTGTCAATCCTTACTCTTAGAGACGAGACTGCAAGCTCTAATGGTAACCAATAATCTCCTTAATATACCAGTCCAACACAATCACCAGATAGTACCGATCCCAAGACTCGATGTCTCCGGACCACACCCCATCCATGGTATACATATCACAAATAAATAAGACTTCCGGTATAATATAATAATAGGTACAAAAAGGAACAAAGTGGTTATGGGGATAGCCAGAAGACAAATACACTATAAGAGGAGAAAGAAAGTATCATACATGCTCTTCTAATCGGTCAGAGTGCTTTACGGTTAGGAAGAGAGTACATAATATCTCACCAGGGTTCATCAATCGTTGGAGAAGGAAATATTTAGGTAGCAAAATAAATAAAATAGAAGCTGAACAGGAGATCAATAAAAAAGAAGGAGATTGCTAGAAGCGAACAGATGATCGGGAAGCACCTAAAGAGAGGTAAATTGTAAATAAAAGAGATAATATTGCATTAAAGCACAAATGGTTATTGTGTCTGACGCGAAAACTGGAAATCCAGGGAAGGGAAGGATAAAACGAATATATGTAACTACCTAATCTATTAGGGATAAAATAGTAGTAATAGATGTCAATTAGGTATGGTGTTCTGGTATAAACTATATTCGCATCCTCCCATGCTTTGTATATCTGGCCGCCAACTTTGTTATCTATACTCGAATAATTTTAGAATATACACTTAGTAGAACCATAGGACCCAAATTAACTCTTGAAACACTTATGATGGCTGTAGATTCCAGGAATACTTCCAACCTGATAAGCCGTT
>JAAZKM010000283.1 GCA_012799835.1 Candidatus Methanofastidiosia archaeon | reverse complement strand
CAAAATTAGGGGCAACGGTAATGATGGGACCAGTTTTAGATGGTTTTGCAGAGCACATGAAAAACTATTCTGAGGACAGAAGATTTGTAGTTTCCGATGAAAAACCATGTGACGTTGTGGCTGAGCTAAAAAAGCATAAAGTTGACGTTTTGATAAACTATATGCCAGTGGGATCAGAAAAAGCAACAAAATTTTACGCTGAAGCTGCGCTAGAAGCAGGCGTTGCATTTGTCAACTGCATGCCAGTATTCATTGCTTCAGATGAAACATGGGCGAAAAAATTTGAGGACAGGGGGATCCCAATTGTTGGAGATGATATCAAGTCCCAGCTTGGGGCAACGATTGTACACAGAGTGCTTACAAAACTCTTCCAAGACAGAGGCGTCATTGTTGACAGAACCTACCAGCTTAACACAGGCGGAAACACCGATTTCTTAAACATGCTTGAAAAAGATAGATTGAAATCAAAAAAGATATCTAAAACAGAAGCTGTTCAATCCCAGCTAGATGTTCCACTAAAGCCAGATAACATTCACATAGGCCCTTCAGACTACGTTCCATGGTTAAATGACAATAAACTCTGTTTCTTAAGAATTGAAGGAAGGGGTTTTGGGGACATACCACTGAATGTGGAGTTAAAACTTTCTGTTGAAGATTCCCCAAATTCTGCAGGCGTTGCAATCGATGCAATCAGATGTGCAAAACTTGGTCTTGACAGAAAAGTTGGGGGACCGCTTACCTCAATTTCAAGCTACACAATGAAACATCCGTTAATTCAATATTCTGATTCAATAGCAAAGATAAAAGTGGATGACTTTATCGCAGGAAAGATCGAGCGCTAAAGATAAATTTAAATATCCATTTTTTTCTTTCTCTTCTATGAAGAATTTAATACCTCTATTATTAATTTTTGGAATATTTACCGCTTCCATAAATATACTTGCAGATGAAACACCTGATCCTGTTGTATGGAAATCTAAGATAGGCAGCTGGGTGCCCTTCGTTACAACAACAAATGATGGCTCATACACTGGTGTAAGCTCCCTTGACGGCTCCTTTTACATACTAAACGACAAGGGGGAAACTCTATGGACGCATAAACCCGGCCACAGGGTAACACACATATCATTTTCAGATGACCTTTCCAGAGTTTCAGTTATTACCGGAGAGAGGGCTTATGTCTATACTATAGATGGAAAGCCTTTGGAGTCATATAAGTCTGTCAAAGGAGGATTTATGGACATAACTCCAGACGAGAAATACATTGGAGGGAGCTCATCCAATGTCTATGCGATGGTGTATGAAGATGGAAGGCCTTCTTGGGACTATAAGACCGATGGCAAGGTAAACGACATATCGCTAACGCCAGACGGTAAAACTCTTGGCGTGGCATCATCAGATAATTTTGTTTACCTAGTTAGATCAGGATTTCTTTTGTGGAAAAAAGACCTAAAAGCGCCTGTCATATCAGTTGAAGTCACACCTGACTCTTCATTTGTTGTCTGCGGGACCGGAAGCTTTGAGTCGGAAGAGGGTGAGAAAAACTTTAAGCTTTACCTATTTGACGGCAGCGGAAACTTACTATGGAGTAAGGTTATCGGGCACACCGTATCATCTGTTTCAATAACTCCAGACGGATCCCTTATTGCCGTAGGTTCATGGGATAAAAAGGCACATGTCTTTTCAAATAAAGGGGAAGCCCTAAAGGAGTTTTCCACTAATGGCAACGTATGGTCTGTATCAATAACACCTGACGGCAAAAATCTTGTGATAGGCTCAACTGACACCTATGTTTACTTCCTTGATGTAGATTCAATGCAAAAACATGAGAAGAGCCCTTCTTCTATTAATCCGTTGTATGTGGCAATTCCTATATTGATAATTTTAGCAGCCGGAGTTTTTATTTACACAAAGAAAATTAAGAAAAAATAAATTATTTTTTATATTATCTTTTTTAATTATAATTCTCTAGGCATATGAATCACTTATGTTCAAACCATAAAATTAAATATTAGATGTCTCAATTAAGTATTAATGGAAATTCAATTAGCATACAAACTTTTTTTAGGTGGCGAAAAGGACATAATGGACGCGGTATATTTATATGAGTTATTTCAGAATAATATCCAAAGAGACGAAATTGAATACTGGGCCAAATATTTTAAGATTCAAGATAAATTGGATAATTTCTGGTGAAGAAATGAAGGAATCTGAAAAGAGAAAATTTGATGAAAACAGAGAACAAATTCTAAAGGAGCTTGAGGAAGAAAAGGAAAGAAACTTCAAGCAAAAGATAGAGTTTGTAAGATTATATGCAGAATGGATAAAGAAAACACCAAATAAAGAGTGGAGCAAGCAACACTCAAAATTTATCAATTCAATGTATAAGAAAGATTAAATCTAAAAGAGAATTCATAGAGTTGTTGAACTTTGTGGAGAAATAAAAGTTTTTCTCTATCCATCTCCTCACCATGCTATATTGTTTAACTATACATTTAAATTGTACGATATATATAATATACAAAACACGAAGCCAACAAAGATAAATTAGAAAAGCTATTTTCTAAACAAGATCATACATTATCTGGCAGCTATCGCACTTGTAAACAATCTCCCTTCTTCCCCTATCGTTAACTTCAGTCCTTATTAGGGGCCTTCCACACCTTTCACATGAATACCCTTCCCTTCTGACACGAAGCGATGGTATCTGGGGCCTTGGGGCCGGTAAGTAAGAGTCATAATAAGGTTCGTATTGTGGCCTTGGTCTTTCGACAGGAAGGTATGTTTCAGGTATATATCTTTCCTCAGGGTAATACCTCTTTTCATAATACTCTCTTTCCCTGGGCTTTGCCTTTTCTCTTTCAAAGCTTGGAAACTTTAGTTCATCAATAACAGCGCTGCCAATTACTGCACCTACAAATAAGGGATAGATGTAGAAGAGGGCCGATATCAGCATATAGAGTTTTGTTCCTGACGGAACTTTAAACGGTATCCTCATGACAATGCCCGGCTCAAGAAAATCCCCTATAATGAAGGATATAACAAGAAGAATTATGAACACTATAAGGGCGCAAAGGGAAAAAGCTGCGATAGCGTTTTTAACGCCTCTGGATCTCTTTCCTCCGACAATCCCTGAGACAATTGGTCCGACGATAGGTGCCCATATCATTAGAATAGTCAGCAGTACCATCCAAAGCGATGATTTTAGTATGTTTTCTATGTTATCGTCTGCCATCAGTGATAATTGATTTTTTCTATTTATAAGTTTTTCCTATCAAGAACGTTATGTACTATTATTATACAGTGGTCGGCATGCAATACCATGGGCGATATCGAAATTCGCTTTGCATTTTCCAATAGCGACTCATCCTCTTTAGAAAGGCCAAGGTGATCCCCCAAAACAAAACACACCCTATCAGAAGAGAATGTTTGTGATTGAATATCCTTTCCATCTTCATGAAGGTAGATAATGTCTGAATCAACTTCTTTTATTACTTCTAAAAAGCTTTTCTTTGATACAAATATGCCTGGTGTGGATTCCTTTTCTTCTTCTGTCACGTTTTCTAAGGCCTTTTTTATGAGCCCTCCAATACACCGCTCATCCGGGCTCATGTACTTTAGCCTATCCCCTCTAAATCGTAATGTAACTGGCGGATTTGGCTCCCCTTCAAATGTCACAATGAACTCAGTATCCTCTCTAAGCCCATGAGATAAAAAAAATGAAGAGTTAACACACCTTGCGACAATATCCATCCTACCTCCATCCCCTGGCATATCGTTTAATAGAAAATCCTTTGAAGTTTTAGCTTTTGACGCTTTCAAAATAAATTTTTTCTTCATAAAAATCAAAAGATTTATTAACAATTTAAGGCTATTCAATACACATGGATAGTCTTGATGTAAATATATTAAAGATTCTAAATCAGGACGCAAGAACAAGCTTTTCCGAGATAGCGAGAAGACTTGGCCATTCCATTACTACGATTTCTCAAAGGATTAAGGCTATGGAAGATAACGGGATTATAAGAAAATATGCCCCCATCCTTGACCCTGAGAAATGTGGCTATGACTTTACAGCCGTCATCCACCTTATTATATCCAAGGGGGAGCTTAAGGAAGTTGAGGATAAGATAAAGCTTGAAAAAAACGTAGTCGCGGTATACGATGTGACCGGAAGCCATGATGCGATTGTCATAGGGAGATTTAAAAATCCGCCACACTTAGAAAAATTCATCAACTGGATTCAATCAATTGACTACGTTGAGAGTGTTTCGACATCAATAGTTCTAAACATCGTAAAAGAGGATATGGAGGTTAAATTTGACTAACTCAATTTTTACAAAACTATCTGACTGGGTGCGGGAAGAAGTGACATCAGGAGGGGGAAATGGCGTTGTTTTTGGATTAAGTGGGGGCATTGATTCTGCTGTTACAGCTTATATTTGTAAGAACGCATTCCCTGATTCCTCTCTTGGCATTAACATCCCGTGCTTTAGTAGTAAGGCCGACATAAATGATGCAAAATCGATTGCAAAGGGGATTAAGCTAAAGTATGTTTCTGTGAACATGGACTATACTTACAATACAATGCTTGATGAACTTGGCGAGATGAGAGATGATAGGGATATCTCTCTTTCAAATATCAAGCCAAGATTACGGATGATAGTCCTTTATTATTATGCCAACAATCTTAACTACTTTGTAATTGGGGCAGGAAACAAAAGCGAGATAACACTTGGCTATTTCACAAAGTATGGGGATGGGGGTTGCGACCTCATGCCGCTTGGAAATCTTACCAAAAGAGAGGTATACTCAATTGCAAGATCTCTAGACATACCTGAAGAGATAATTGAAAAGCCGCCTTCAGCAGGCCTTTGGAGAGGTCAGACAGATGAGGGGGAGCTTGGCATTACTTATCATGAGATTGACGACTACCTAGAGGGGAAGAAAGTTAGTAAAGACGTCAAAACAAGGATCGAAGAGCTGATTAAAAAGAACGAGCATAAAAGACGCATGCCGAAAATCCCTAATTTCTAAAAATATAATTTATATATTAATTTTTTATATCATTTAATGAGTGGACGTATATGGAAAACTTAAAGCAGAGGATCAAAAACAAGTCAGTCGTTATTTCTGTAATTGGATTGGGGTACGTTGGTCTACCGACAGCTGTTTACTTTGCTGAAAAGGGATTTAAGGTGTATGGAGTTGACAAGCTTGTAAGAATCGTCAATGGATTAAACAAAGGCGTATCCCATCTGCATGAACTGGGGCTTGATGAGCGGATAAAGCGTGTAATAGATCAAGACAAATTCCACTGCACAAATGATACGTTTGAAGCGGTAAGTAACAGCGACATTGTCTTTATTATAGTTCCAACTCCAATAACAAAGGACAAGGAGCCAGATCTGTCACATGTTATTTCTGCTGCAGAGGATATCTCTAAATCAATTAAAAAAGGACAGTTAATTGTTTTGGAATCCACAGTGTACCCTGGTGTAACAGATGATATTGTGAAGCCAATTTTGGAATCTTCTGGACTTAAAGCCGGAGTTGATTTTGGGCTTGCCTACTGTCCAGAGAGGTATAATCCGGGGGACACTAAACACACAATAGACAATGTGAACAGGGTAGTTGGCGGGATAACAAGAGAATGGGCGGAAGTTACAAAGGATGTCTACTCATACGTCATTAAGGCAAAGATAGATACAGTAAGCGATATCAAGACTGCAGAGGCTGCAAAAGTAATTGAGAATATACAAAGGGATTTGAACATTGCATTGATGAATGAACTTGCATTGATTTTTGAGAGGATGGGAATTGACGTAATTGAGGTAATTAAAGCTGCAAGCACTAAATGGAACTTTAACGTATACTACCCAGGGGCCGGAGTCGGTGGGCATTGCCTGCCAGTTGACCCTTATTATCTAGTTTCGAAGGCAAGGGAGTTTGGATACCATTCTAAAGTTATTACTGCTGGCAGAGAAATTAATGATTACATGCCATACCACATTTTTGAGATTTTAAGGGATGCGCTAAACGACATGGAGCGCTCAGTCAAGAACTCAAAGATAGCTGTTTTGGGATTTTCTTACAAGGAGAATGTTGGGGATGTTAGGGAATCCCCTGCGGAATATTTTGTAACGGAACTTGTTAAACGTGGAGCGATTGTGACTGTTGTTGACCCCTATGTCGATGAAAAGTATATCAGATCACTTGGAGTTTCTTATACAAAGGATATATATGAATCACTAGAAGGTGCGGATGCCTTTGTCATAATGACATCGCACAACATATTTAGGGATATGGATCTAGATAGAGCAAAAAAACTGATGAATACTCCTTTAGTTATCGATGGTAGAAGAATCTTTAAGAAAGAGGATCTCTCTAAGAGGGGATTTGTATACAAGGGCGTTGGATGCCTTTAATCACTTTTATTTTAATATCATCCCGATAGCAATCCCAACAATAACGCTCAATACTGCAAGCACATATCCTGTTCCTGCCATAAATCCGCTTGACATAACATTTGTTTGAAATAATACTAGCCCTATTATGCCAAGTAGGATGCATATACTTATTATAATTGATTTTTTATCCATAATTTTTGCACCTCTTTTTCAATTGTTTATAGTTTTTTAATTATATTTAAAAGTATTTATTTCTAGCTAAACTAGATTCCTCTCAAAGAATTTTATCATAAATGACGTGACGTCAATTTTTTCATCTAACATTTTATTTCTTTTTTTAGCCCAATCTTTTCTTGAATTACCTTCCAAAATCTCTTTTATATTATTCAATGACTCATTCACCGTCCTAAAAGAAAACAGCAATTCAAAGTCTTTTTCTAACTCTTCAAAGTTTCCCATTGTTCCAAGAAGCGGGGAAATATAAAAGCTTGGAATCCCCAAAATTGCTGATTCTGAAGCCATAGTTGCACCTTCTCCAAAATATAGTGAAGAATGAGCCATCAGAGTGTGGATTTTTGCAGGATGCATTTTAATTATATATTCCTTAAATGCCGTATCATCATACTCGGAGCTTAAAAATACTTTTCCATACTCTTCTAATAATTTAATTATCTTTTCCATATCCACTTTACTTATCCCTTTGTGCCCCACATCATGGCTTGCCTGCCAGGAAACAGACCTTACGAGAAAATACTTCTCATTTTTTTTGATATCTAATTCCTTCAAAACCCCCTTTTCTTCCTTAAACAAGTTGGGGTGTAAATAAGCAAGCTCATGGTATCCATTATATCTAACATGCCTTTCTCCAAAATCCTTTAAGAAGCATAAAGGGGTCAATACATAATCAGAAAAAGGTACAGAAAGTTTGTTTATCAAAGAAGCATGTTCAGTATCTGTGAAAAGGACTGATTTTGACATCAAGAGTTTTGACACTTGGGCTATATATGGGCTTCCAATCCCTGTTAGGACATCTGGCTTAAATTTTTTAGATATTTTTAATAGCTTTAAATCATTTGATAGCATTCCTAAAGCCTTGTTCAACAAGCCTTTTTTATTGAGGCCAAGATCTATGAACTCAAACCCGTAATAATTTAATAATTCAAATGCACTCTCTTTCCTTCTCGCGGTGATTAGGAATGTGTGACCTCTTTTTTCCATTTCCCATATGAAGTTCTTAAAGAAATGAACATGTGCTGGATGACCAATGTCAACTAGAATCTTAGCCATTATACTTCACCTTCGTTATACTTCATAAGCATAGGATATTAAAATTTTATTTTTAAGTTAATCTTTTACTAGCATACCTATTATTTTTTTACTGCTATTACCATCGCCATAAATGCCACTCTTATTCTTAAAAGAGAATTTATTTCTAACTGCTTGGACAATCTGTTCTTTCTTTGCTCCAACTAACATGTTGGCCCCGATTTCGACAAGCTCGGTCCACTCAGTTTCTTCCCTTAATGTAATGCAGGATTTT
>JAAZKM010000282.1 GCA_012799835.1 Candidatus Methanofastidiosia archaeon | reverse complement strand
TATCCACAATAGCCCCAGTTAATATTGGGTCTTTAAAGATCTCCTCCCAGCGATCAAATGTTAAATTTGTTGTAATAATAATAGAGCCTTTATCGTTTCTGTTTGATAATAAATTAAATAAAATCTCACAGCCTTCTCGGTCAAAAGAAACGTATCCCAACTCGTCTAGAATGACGAGGCTGTATTTTTCAAACTTTCTCTTATATGCATTTAATTGATTTAAGGTCATTGCCTCTTTTAACTCGATGATTAGATTTGGGACAGATATAAATAATACGGACATGCCATCCATGCATGCCTTTATTCCTAAAGCAGTACTGTAGTGGGTTTTTCCACATCCAGGACTGCCAATAAGAATGATGTTTTCTTTGTTTTCAATGAAATCAAGGGTCTCCAATTCTTCAAATTTATTCCTTATTTCACTCGTATATTTGCTGCGATCAAAATCTTCTAAGTATTTTTTTACATGGAACTTTGCTATTCTTAATCGGCGTTTTATGCCATTTTCCTTTCTTAAGAGAACCTCGTGTTCAAGGAGTATTTCTAGAAACTCCTTGTAGCTCATTTTAGTGTGATTAGCTTCATCTATAAGCATTTGGCTGTTACTTCGTGTATAAGGCAGCTTAAGCTCAAAAGCAAGGTCTGAAATGGTCATGTTACCGTCCTCCTAAGCAGATGTTATTGTATTTACTTGTTTGTTTTCTGGTTAGATTATTTAATCCCATCTCATTTTTAGCCGCTTTAAACTTGATGATATTAATCGGCACATTTTGATATTCTGATAAGACTTTTATCAGTTCATCAAAGCTCTTTTCTTTGTTCTTTCTAATTACCTCTATGAATTCCTTTGGATTTTTGTTAAAATAGTTATCATAGATGGATTTCAGTTGAGGGATGCTTTTTAGAGCAAGTGAGTTTTTTAATGCACCTGGCTTTTTAATAAAAGAATCTAAGTAATGTCTGATATCAATACTTGTTTCCCTGGATCCATCTATTTTTTTATGTTCACAAACCAAGTGATTGTTCGAAAATATTAGGATTTGGTCATAATATATCTTTGCAGTTACTTTTTTACCTACTAGGTACTCAGGAACAGAATAAAAGTTATTTCCTGTTTGAACAAAGCTGTATTTATTCACTTTTAGGGTTGTTATATCAGCTAGCTCAAGCTTGGGTTTATAAGGTAACAAGCAAGCGACCTCTTCAGCTATTTTACTTTTACTATTTAATTTTACGAGTTCGTTATTTAGGAATTCTTGCGCATCCTCAAAGGTCTTAAACTTGTAATGTAAGGCGAATACCTTGTTCCTAATGATTTTTACACTCCCTTCTACGTGGCCTTTCTCATTGCCTTTAAAACAGTTCGTAACATTAATGTCAAACCCATAATAAAGCGATAACTTTAACAACTCCTTATTTAATTCTTTCTCATTTCTGCCTACAAATCTAGTTACAACATTTTTCATGTTATCATATACCACTTCCCTATAAACACCTTTCACAAGTTCAAAAAACCTCACATGAGAATCTAGAAATACGTCTTGCTTTTGATTTTTATAGAGGTAAGACCATCTAAAATCTCCTCCTGGTGACGATAGAACCGCCATGTGATAAGTTCCTATTGTGCCATCGATTTCTAACTTCACTTCTCCAAAATCATACTCTAAGCGATCACCATAATCGTAATCTTGTTTAATAAAACATTCTTTAACCTTGTTTCGTTTTTCTCTTATTTTATTAGTAATTGTAGATTGGCTGATTGCAAATCCTTCATTTACAACTAATTCATAAATTTGTAGCTGGCTCAGTTGTTGCTTGTTAGTGCCCAGAACTTTACATTTTTCTTTTTCATCTTCTAAAATCTCATCTAAAAATTGGTCCATTTCAATGGTATATTTTCTAGACTTTCTATTTGAAGAATCATAGACGGGTTCTGAACATATCTTTTCTTGGATTTCTTTGTTATCTGCCCCAGTCGATGATAATAAATGCATCTGATTTTTATACTCGTTCCAATACTTAGCAATTGTTTTTCTGTTAACATTTATCATCTTTTCTAACTTGTGATTTGAGTGTCCTTCCAATTTTAGTTTGATAATTGCGTGCTTGTCCATTAATATAATCACTCCTTTACCACCTCCAATATACATTTTAATATATCGAAGGAATTAGTTAAAGAGTGGACCACTTTTCAATTAATATTTCATGATTTATGGGGTACTTTTAGAGTACCATATACAATAGGAGCAAGCTTACTCATCACTGTCTCTATGGCACTGGCATCCACTGAAAAGAGCCACTTCTCTTCTTTTCGTGCTATATCGTGAACCCCTTGCAGTTGATTTAAATTTGTAGGGTTGGAAAGCTCCACGGTGATAGTTGTACGTGTTAAATGCCTCAGTTCTTCAAGGGTACCAGATTCAACAATTTTCCCCTGTCGGATTATGCCAACTCGGTCACAAAGCAATTCTACTTCTGCAAGAATATGACTGGATAGAAAAACAGTTTTTCCCTGTTTCTTTAATTCTAAGATATATCTCTGAAAAATCTGCTCCATTAATGGATCAAGCCCACTGGTAGGCTCGTCTAAAATCAGCAACTCCGCGTCAGAAGCAAATGCTGAAATCAGTGCCACCTTCTGACGATTCCCTTTAGAGTAGCTACGGCATTTTTTCTTTGTGTCAAGCTGAAACATATCCACTAGTTCCCTGCGACGTGAAGGATTGATTTGACCATGCAAACGACCTAAGAAATCAATTACCTCACCTCCGGTTAAGTTTGGCCATAATGTCACATCTCCAGGCACATAGGTAAGTCTCTTATGAAGAGCAACGGCATCCTGCCAAGGGTCACCGCCCAGCAACTTTGCTTCTCCTCCATTTTTACGAAGCATTCCTAAAAGGATGCGGATGGTTGTTGATTTTCCTGATCCATTAGGTCCGATAAACCCATAGACCTCTCCTTGTTTCACAGTTAAATCAACCCCACGCAAAGCCTGATGTTTTCCATAAGATTTAGTAAGTCCTTTTATTTCAATCATATTCATCATAACGCCCTCCAATCATTTATAGTATGCTTTTCGTAGCTCATTCAAATATTCGTCAAACTCATTTTGTATGTCCTTTAAATTAATACTTTCCAAATTTAAATTTTTAACTCTGTTTAATACTTGTTCTGCATACCCTCCAACAGCCCAAAAAATTAAT
>JAAZKM010000281.1 GCA_012799835.1 Candidatus Methanofastidiosia archaeon | reverse complement strand
GCCTCCAAAAAATGTTCACCTTTTATAATACTCAGGTAATATTGGAAATTCTGAAATCCAACTCCGAAAATAACGATATCCGGATGTTTCAAGTATAGACTCCCTAAAACCTCCCACGAACGGAACCGGGCATTTGAACTAACATCGCCAGCTTCATCAGTCAACATATCAAACCGCTGTCTAAGCGAGGGGGTCATCCAAATAATCCCAAGCAAAAAAGTTACAAGAAGAGTCCCGATGATTAAATTCCGAATCATTCCCCTGCTTCCAAATATCAGGGCAATACTGCAAGTAGAAACAAAGAGTGCCAGAAAACCTGCCCGCGAAAAAGAAACCAAAATACCGGTTAATATAATTGGAATCGTTAAATAAATAGCATTTTTTCGACTCACGTTAGGGGTGATCTGAGATAATATAATCGATAAAAATAAGCCCGTATCAAGCATCAAAGCATTGGATGCTCTGTGAAAACCTAATACGGCCACATTCTTGTATCCATCTTCAGTTCTATAATCAAACCCCATATCAGCAATACCCATAAAATGAATAATCCCTAAAATGGCAAGGACTATTGTAAAGAACCAGCAAATATTCAACATCTCAATCAAAGCTTCTCTAGTGATGGCATAGTGTAATGGAATGGTAAAAGCGAGAATCAAAGCCAGGACTATAAAAAAACGATACCCCGCCATTAAATAATTCGCCGGAATTCCTCCAAACCTTTGGAATGTACCCATCTTGACCATTTCAAGAGAAGAATCATATCTCAAAATACCAACCAAAATACCGATTATAAAAATAGCACACAAAAGATATGTCATTATTGTAATTGATCGTGATTCCCATTGGGGCAATTTAGGTCTACTTAACGCGATCCACGCAGTCAAATAAATAAAAAAATGAATCAAATAAACAGCCCCGGAAGCACCACGAGTGAAAGTTATAACCATAACTCCACAATAACTTGTGACTAATATTGCCTTAAGTAATTTATTTTCCTTCGCAAAAAATAAAAAACCAAAGGCGATAAGAGCATAAATAAGGATAGGTATCGGGTACAAATAAAACATGAAAATACCTCTAAATAGACGAATATAACCCTGAAAGAGTTAAAATATTTGAATCAATACTAAACAGGCTCTGTTGAATAGTTGCCAATGATGTTTCTGAATTTATCCGAGATTGAGATAAAATTGTCATGGCTTTATCTGCCCAAATACGCGGTTCTTCATCTATGGATTCCATAAAAACTTGGTTGTCAAGCACACAAACCTCAGGAGGAATTGACTTTGAAATCAAACAAGGTACGCCTGCACACTGAGCTTCAATAACAACAACACCTAATCCTTCATATAGAGAAGGAAAGATAAAGATATCGAAAAGATTTTTCATTAATGTCGGAACATCATTTCTCGCCCCAGCAAAAAGAATATTTTTTTCTAATTTAAGATCATATACAGTTTTTCTAATTTCTTTTTGTAATGGCCCTTCACCTATAAGCAAGAAAACAACTTTGGGATTCTTTTTGATCATCTCTGCAGCTACGCGAATCAGATAAGTATGATTCTTTTGCATCCGAAAACTTCCAACGTGCCCAACAACAATCGAATCGAGTGGTAATCCAAATTCTTTGCACAACTCAGCCCGATCCTTTATTTCTGTAAACTTTCTCGTATCGATCCCACAGGGCAATATTTGATATTTAGAATACTTTCTCCAATTCTTCATAAATCCATAATCCGCAGCCATAGCAGAGACGGCCAACCCGGATGTACAATATTTATGAATTCTTTTTTTCATCAACCAATGATAAAGCTTTCTTTTCATCGAAAGAGAATGACCGTCGTTTGTATTATGAATATGTACAATTCTGCTAGGTATGCCAACCTTTTTAGCTAATTTACAGATCAGACCAGAAAAAAATAAAAGATGTGTATGAACAACCTGAGCATTCACTTGAAGAAGAATCTTTTTAAATTCTTTTGAAAACTTTCGATATCCGACATCAAGTGGGCACGTAACAATTTTTCCACCTAATGACCTTATTTGGTCGTCCAAATCGCCTTTCCCTCTTTTAACTGCGATAAAAACAAATTCATATTTGTCCCGATCAAAATTATTCAGAAGGTTTAATAGCCAAACTTCAACCCCCCCCCTATTTAACAGGCTTACAATATGTACAATTGTAATTTTATCTGACATCTCTCTCTCCGTAACGATGGATATGGAACATCAAGCCAGTCAAATAGCAAATCAACATCAGTGAAGATGTCACGATCATCGTCACGGATGCTCCAATTATAGCATGTTTAGGTATCAAAATTAAAGCGGCGATTGCCGTTCCGAGAGTTGCAATTCCAGAAAACAATATCTGAACATTGAAACACCTTGCCGCAGTAACCCCAGTACCACAAAAGGCAGCCAAAAAACTTATTGCACCTGAAAATGACATTAAAATGAAGGCACTTTGATATTGACCATAATCCGGACGATAAAGTAACACAAGGGCCTGCTTTCCAAAGAAAATAACCAATAAAATGAAAACAATCCCTATCAATAAGCCCAAAAACATGATCTTTACAAATAAACGTTTATACTCTTGTATATTTTCAACAAAATATTTCGAGAGTCTGGGTAATGCTGATTGGCTTAGAGCGGCAATAACCATATTTCCTACTGCCAACGGATAGGAAATCGCAGCAAAATAGCCCAACAGCGTTTCTCCATAGTATTTTTCCAAAAAAAAACGCGGTAAAAAAGTTTGAAGACTACCAACACCAAGGACAATTCCCAATGGGAACGAAATCCGAATCAACTTCCAAATTTTTATAAAATTAAAATTCGGGATTATTGATTTTATATCAGAATCAGGCACCCAATTTTGCCTTAAAAAAGCCAATCCCTTGGGAATATCATAAAAAAACAAACTAAGGGTCCAGACTAAAGTTAAACCCCAAAGAGTGATCACAAGACTACCAGTTAGATGAAAAAGAATTGCCACAGCAGCTAGTCCGGATATCCCCTTAATAATCAAACTGATGCTCGCATAGCTCATTCGCTCGTATTTTTGAAAAATACCCCGAATGATATCACTGATGCTGTCAACCCATTTAGCCAAACTCATTACAAGTATGACAACTTTGGTTTCCAAAGAATATTGTCCAAACCAGACGATTATATTCATAGTTAGTAGGCCAAGAAAAACGATTCCTATACGTGTGGAAAGATAATCTCGGAACTCAAATTGTTCCGAAACATCTGTTATGTGAACTTGCTTTAGCTGCATCATCGCAAAAGTAATGACTGGCGTTACAATTGTCAATGCATAGGCATACTTACCGACAACATCAGGATTGCCCCATTTAACCAAAACAGTTAGCATCCCCCACTGGCTGATAAAATAAATACAATTGCCAATAAATGTCCACTTAAAGTTTGATCGTAATGTCATCGAGTCAGTTTGTGTCATTTTATAGTTTACAATTATTTTTAGCTACAAACGATTATGTTTTATTTATCAAAATCAATATTCGCCCTATTCAACATAAATATAATTACACATTTAAAGGAAGAGGCGTATATTCATTATCATGTACATCGTCAGAAAAGGTAATCTTACTGAATGATAAATGTTCATTACTTAGAAAATTTGTCCGGACTACAGTCTATAATCCGCGAGTAAAGACATAACTACCACTTGAAACCATTTAGCATATCGATTTTCGATAGTTTTCAGCATTAACCCTTACTGCACCCTTGGAACGACTGTCCTGTTTCGATTTCCGATGAATAGATTCACATCTTCTTGTCCGGCAATAATCTTATTCACCCGGCAAACCAATGTAAAGCGGAATAATCCTAAAACACCCCATGCCAGTGCCCAAAGGTAGAGGCAACAAGCGAATAATGGATCGGCAGAGATCAAAACCCGGTCGAACATGCCCCCAAAAACCGACCAACAAAGACCAAAAGCCGATCGTACTTTCAAAAATGTCGATCGACTTTCTCGATTTGTCGATCGTCTTTTCCATTTTGTCGATCGTCTTTTCCGTTTTGTCGATCGTCTTTTTCATTTTGTCGATCGACTTTCCCGATTTGTCGATCGTCTTTTC
>JAAZKM010000280.1 GCA_012799835.1 Candidatus Methanofastidiosia archaeon | reverse complement strand
TTCAACTGGACAAATATTTGCACATCCTCCGCATCCTATGCATGATTCATCATTAACGGCTTTGGGATAGATCACTTTGCCTTGAACTATTGAATTTTTAATTTCTTTGCTTGTTACCCTATCCGCTGCAAAAAGTATTCTAAGGATATTTACATACATACCCTTAATGAATATCAAAAAAATGCTTTTCATTATTTAGACCTCCCGTTAATAGTTCTGTCCTCAAAGTCTGTCTGTACATTAATTGCATAGGCTGGACAAATGTTGTCACAAGCACCACATCTAATACATTTGTCCATATCAAAGACAAGTTTTTTTGATTTGACAGATATGGCTTTAGTTGGACAAATCTTAACGCATTGTTCACACATTATGCATAGATCATCATTGTAAGTTAAAGTTCCACCTTTAATTTCCTTATGGTCTCTTGTTTTTCTTGGAAGACATTTAACAGGACAATATGCACCACATGTTTCACACATTACACAATTTTCAAGATTTACTTTAAATCCATTTAAGTCAACTTCAATGCACTTAGTTGGACATACTTCTTTACAAATGCCACATTGTATGCAACCGTCATGTTCTCCTTGCCATTCTCTATGATTTAATGTAATAGCATCTTTTTTACATGCTGTTGTGCATATACCACATACAATGCAGTGGCCAGTAAACATCTTTTCTCTTTCGCTTCTCTTAATTTTTGTTGGACAAGCTTTAACGCATAAATCACAATTAATACATTTTACAGAATCAAATCTTATTCTTCCATCTTCCCATTTCAAAGCGTCGGTGGGGCATGCTTCTACACACAATCCACATTGATTACAATAATAGAGTTTTCTCTTTGAGTCGCCTTTAATTATTTTGGGCCTATGATTTTCGATAATAATAGCATTATTAATACATTCTCTAACACAAGTATAACAAGAAACACATTTGCCGTAATCAATGAAGGAATTTTTAATTGCGCCTACTGGACATACATCCATACATACGTCACAGTGCGTACATACCCCAGGTGTTGCTTCATATTTAATAGCGTTAGCAGGACAATAGTAAGTGCATCTACCACATTTATCGCATCTCTTTTCATCTATGGCTATGCTCAAGAGTTTTGCTTTACCCTTTGTCTGGACGGGTCCGCCATCCCTCTCTTTTTTTTGCTTTGGCATTATTTCTTCACCTCTTCAATAGTCATTGTCTCAAGATTAAATCTAAGTTTTCCTTCGACATTGATTCTGGCGCCTTTAGGACAAGCATCTCTACAAACATTGCACATTGCACATAGTCCTTCGGGAACTTTTTTGTCTTTATATTTGACCATTTTTATAACATTTACCGGACAGTTCTTTTCACAAATTGCACAGCCAATGCACTTCTCTTTGTCAACTATATATCCCCCATACCTATTTTTAAATATGGCATCTACGGGGCATACTTCCATGCATTTGCCACACGTCACGCAACTGAAGGCTTTATTGTTAATTATTCTGATACTTTTAGTTGGACACACAGCTACACATGCTTTGCTTAGATCACATTTATCAGTAGTAATGTACATTTTATTGCCTCCTTATCAGCATCATTATAAATAGACCAATTATCGTTGAGATAAAAGCTTCAGAGATTCTTATTACATGGTCAAATAGTTTCCATTGGTATTCAGGATATGAACACTAAAGGATATTTTGCCCTATTGATATCTTCTGATTGAATTTTGGATCCAATTATTAGACCATAAATAATTCCAAATAAAATTGGTCCCCACTGATTAGCAAGTCCAAGTGCTACCGCTTCGCTACTCATCTTTCTTCGCCTCCATAAGGAACATAGCTATTAAAGATAAACCTGCCAGGACATTGAATCCTACTCCTATGTTAAGATATGGTATTACTCCTGGATGTGTTGGGTCGGGATAATCTAAAATATTGTCCCATCCAAATGCTCCGACATTTATAATTTGGTATGGGTCGACACCGGTATTATAGAGGTAGTATCCAGTCCCATGATAATATGCTGAGAAAACTAAGCCAACAACACCAGTTAAAAGGAATATAAGTGCCCCAATTGTTGAAAGATTAACAAGGAACTTATGTGTAAATCTTAATGGTGTTTTCTTAAGGCCATAGATTACAACGCTTAAAAAGTATCCTGTGGCAATTACTGAACCACCGGGGAAACCTCCTCCAGGAGTAATGTGTCCCCCAAGGATGACTGTTACTCCAAAAGCCACTAATAGCATTGACATTGGAAAAGATAATAACTTTTGGATTATTGTAGATTTTTCAGTCATTTGAGGAGTTTCTTTTTTCTTGTATCCTTTTAGCGATCCCCATCCGAATACCATTGTAGTTGTAATTACGGCGGTAATCAAGATGAATGTTTCTCCCAATGTATCATATCCTCTAAAATCAAAAAGGATTACTGTAATTATATTTGGCGCAATGTTACCGCTATAAAGATTATACAGATGACTCATTCCGGGAATTATTGAGTTGCTAAATATGTACATTGTTCTTAGTATTAGGAAGGAAAACAAAAATAATGCCACTCCCATAATGATATTTCTTCCTTGTTCAAATTCACTAGTTTTCATTTAAATCAACACCCCTGATCCTGCAAAGAAGACAATTAATATAGTAACTATACTTATGGCTACATAAAAACTTGTTAAGTTGATGGAATCTGTGTTCTCTTTTTCTACCCTAAATACCGATGGAACTGTGAATAATATTGCTGCTAGGATAAGTATAGACCCTAATGCAAAAAGTATGGAGTTTGCAGTGCGTAATACTAGGATTCCTGCAATCAAGAAAAAGGATATCATTAGGAACTCCGAAGTAAATCCACTGCCAACACCAACACCCTTTCCTTTGTGTATCATTCTATCGTGGAAAATTTCGTAGATTTTATCTAACATTTATCACACCCCCAGAGCCACAATTACATTGTATATTGGATCATAAATTACATGTGGAAAGAGTCCTATAAATAAACACATGGCTATCAAAACAACAATGATGGTCTTATACATTGTTCCTTTGAATTTTGGATCTATCTCGGCAGTTGAACCTGGCCTCATAAATATTAAGTAGAATGCCTTGATTATAGCTACAAAAGTTGCCACACTTAATAAAATTACAAGAACGCCTAATTCGGCGTATCCAGCTTGCACGGCAGATTGAATGATCCTTAATTCGCTCTGATAGGAATTAAATGGAGGAACACCTGATATGGCTAAAGTAGCCAAGAACATTACCAATCCGACTAAGGGTATTTTTTGAAGTGCATCTCCTATCTTATCCACTTTTGTTGTTTTGTAGGCTTCAAATATAAAACCAGCAACAAAAAACAGAATTGCCATACTCAATACATCGTTAATCGCATGGAAGATACCTGCAGAAATACTAAAGCTTGTTCCCAAACCAATACCCATTGCAACAAGACCTGCTTGCCCTACTGCAACAAATGAAAGGAGCTTTCTAAGATCAGTCTGTTGTAGGGCCATTACTGAGCCTACAACTACAGTAAATATCGCAAATCCCAACATAACTGATTTTAATAGTGAGTATCCTGAAAAAATTCTGAGTAGTGCAATTGACATTGCTACGAGTACCACTTTAGATTGTAGTTGTAATAGTGCTGCTACTTCTGGCATAGCATTTTCGTACATATTGGATTTAACTACATGGAATGGGAATAATCCGGATTCATACAACCACCCTATTGTAATGAGGGAGATTGCTGTTAAGGCTATAGGTTGAAGGGCCCCTCCTGCCTTTATTGCGTTTGACAAGTCAGTCATATTTAATAATCCATAGACCCCCAGTAGTAAAGCTATTCCAAGGAGTATGGATCCTCCTGAAATGCTGCCAAATATCATATATTTAAATGCTGCTTTGTGTGATTTTGTTTCTCTAACTGCTATAACTAGGGCAGCTTGGGCTACAGTCAAGACTTCTATAAAAACAAAGAAGTTAAAGAAGTCATCTGCAAGTATAATGGCACTTACTGAGGCCAAGCTTATGAAAATCATTGCAATATAAACTCCTGAAATAAGTTTTTTATTTAGTGACAAGAATATAACGAATACAGTCATGATTGTCAACAAAACAAGGAGTATTTTCTGTAATGGCCCATATGCGTATACTATACCCATGTAAACATCAGGTATTAGTAATTTTGACATTTCGGGAAAACTTTCAGTACGTATATGCCCGCTAAAGAGATGTACTCCATATAATGTCAATATGGGAATTACAACAGCAACTATTGAAGAAATTATAGCTATCGTTTTTACTGATCTGTCTTTTTTATGCAAAAAGTTAACTAGTATCGCCGCAATCAAAGGGAATACTACCATTAAGGGAATTAAAGTGCTGTTAAACATTTAGTCCTCCTCCATTGCTTCAAAAATTTTCTGTACACTAAGTGTTTGATATTTGTGATACAAAACAACTGATAGTGCAAGCATAACGGAAAGTGTTGATGCACCAATAACGATGTTTGTTAAAACTAGCGCAAATGGTAAAGGGTATGAAGCTAATTCTGCAAATTCATTGAAAGCTAAGAAATGTGAAAAAGTGGAGGGTATAGCACTGGCATGGAAGTGTGGGGTTACTTCCGGAATTAATCCACCTGGTTTATAACCGATCCCTATTAGAACTAGATTAACTCCATCACCGACAAAATTGGCACCAATAACTTTCTTTAGAAGATTATCCATCATTATAATTGCCCAAAAACCAGCCACTATAAGAACGCCGGCTGTAAGAAATGCACCAGTTTGAAATGGTTCCATTATTCATCCCTCCCTTTTGTTGTTTTATATAGCGTAACTATGAATAATCCTGGTATTAATGCGGAACCAAGAATTGCTTGTGTCGCTGCGACATCAGTTGCAAGTAGAAAATGATATATCGCAGCAAGTGAAAAACTTTCAAATCCAAGAATAACTATACTTTTGTAAAGATTTTCTTGAACAATAGCCATTATCGCAGATAATGCCACTACAAACAACAAAATATAATCAAACATCGGATTCTGCCTCCTTAATATCAGCCCAAGAGATCGAGTGCACAGCAAATGGCATCATAAAGAAATGAGCTAAAGCTGCCAAAATGGCAACTGGATTGCCTAAAAATAGAATAACTAACATGCAAACGACGTCCATTACACCTAATATCTGAAGTCTTGCAAAAACTATATTCTTCCTTTGTCCAAATCTAAAAAGACCCAATCCAACTGCTATTAATGCTAAACCAGATAGCAAATAAAAGTAAGGAAGTATTATTTCTGTATATGAAAAAACGTTCATTCAGCTACCCCTCCTCTCAAAAATCTTGCCATAATCAATGTTCCAATGGGGCCAAGTAATAGAAGATAGATTGCTATGTCAGAAAAATAAGGTATCCCATATAACTTTCCAACAACCATAAATCCGGTTGCAACACCTATTTCTGCAGCACCTGCACCGGCTAAAGAGTTAGATACGCCTCTAAAAGTTGTAATTCTTAATCCTGCCATGACGGATACCGCTAAACCAATAATCAAAACATAAACGTAGTAATCTTCAAGATGTAACAAATGGCCAATTACAAAAACAAATATGACAGTTAAATATAATAGATAGTTATTATTCATTTAATCCTCCACCATCTTCTTTATCCATCCCTCAAATGGGATAACATCTTTTTGGCTTCTTGGTGATATCACAGCAACAAGTAATTTCTGCTTTTCTGGAAAAACATCAATTGTAAGTGTTCCAGGTGTTAATGTAATACTATTGGCAAGAATTGCCATAGATACAGGCCTCTTAAGAACGGTATCAATTTCCATGACTTGTGGATCAATTTTACCGTTAATACATTGAATGACAACGTCTCGTGCAGAAACAATAATATAATATACTAACCCTATAAAATAGACAATTCCCCACAATGGTCTCATAGCTTTGCTCATTTTATACACCTTTAGGAATTTGAGTAAAAGGTTTATTTATAGTTTATAAATGTTTCGTCAATCGCTAATTAACGAAAAAGAATTCTAGTACTCCGGGCTATTGCTCAACGAAATTGATAAAAACCTTTAAATATAGTATAAAAAACGTGTTTTAATTAAAGGAAGATGAGTCTCTTGGAAATGGAAAAAAAGTGGCAGAATAAATGGGAAGAAGCTAAAATTTTTTATTCTGACCCGAAAAAAATGAAAAAATTTTTTGTAAATTTTCCTTATCCCTATGTTAATGGTTTCATGCATTTAGGGCATTCTTTTTCCCTAATGAGGGCTGAAATTTTTGCCAGATACAAAAGAATGCGTGGTTACAATACTGTCTTTCCTTTTGGATTCCACGCTACTGGAACTCCAATAGTTGCCGCAGCTGAAAGAGTAAAAGACGGTGAAAAATCTCAAATTGAAATTTTAGAGAAGATGGATGTTCCAAAGGAATTGATTCCTAAATTTTCAGAACCTGAATTTTGGGTCAAGTATTTTCCCCATGAATCAATAGAAGATCTAAAGCTTTTGGGACTATGTGTCGATTGGAGAAGAAGCTTCATTACAACTTCCCTTAATCCATTTTATGATAAATTTATCAGATGGCAATTCAATAAATTAAAAGAAAAAAATTTTGTTGTTAAAGGAGAACACCCTGTAACTTGGTGTCCAAAATGCAACAATCCTATTGGAGATCATGCCCGGCTTGAAGGAGAAGGTATTACTCCAGAAGAAATTATATTACTTAAGTTCAAGTTTAATGACAAGATTTTACCTGCGGCAACATACAGGGTTGAAACTGTTTTTGGAGTTACTAATATGTGGATAAATCCAGAGGCCAAATATGTAGAGGCAGAAGTCGATGGTGAAATTTGGATTGTATCCCCAATTGCAGCTGATAAACTAGCTAATCAAAAACACGACATCAAAATAATTAGAGAACTAGATCCTAACGATTTAATTGGGAGAACATGCGAAAATCCGCT
>JAAZKM010000279.1 GCA_012799835.1 Candidatus Methanofastidiosia archaeon | reverse complement strand
TATACTTAAGATTTCTTTGTAGCTTTCTATTGTGTTATCTAATTCGTTTGATATTTCCGTAGAATAGATTTCTTCTTTTATTTTCTTTTTAAATTGTTCAAAAAAGACATATACAGATCTAAATGAGTCTTCAATTAGAAGCCCTGAAATAAAAATAGTAAAAGGAGTATAATCTGCCAAATTACCTATATCTATACACCTAAGGTATACCCCTCTTCTTTCAAATGGTATAACAAGTCTTGGATAGTTATTTTGTAACAGTATGAAATTTAAGAGCTCTCTTGCAACTCTTCCATTGCCGTCAATAAATGGATGAATTTCAACAAACTTTTGGTGGAAATAGGAAGCTAACTCAATCGGAAACATTTTAGCTCTGTTTTCTTTATACCACCCTATAAGTATATCCAACTCTTCTTCTAAAACTGGGAATGGCACGGGATCATAGTCAGAGCCCGATATAGAAATATCAATATTTCTTAGCTTTCCGGCATTTTCATCGTCAATATTTTTCATAAGTATTTCATGAATTTTTAAAATTAGTTTTAAGGATATGTCACCCCTATACGTCCTAAGAAATTTAAATAGTTCCTTATAGTTCAATATTTCGTACATTTCTCTTAGGGTGCTTCCGGCTGGAACATCCTCTTCAAGCAATAGTTGTGCATCCCTTAAAGATAATTTATTACCTTCAATTGCAGTTGATTCGTGGACATATCTTAATCTTAGATCTTCTTCAAATTTATCAAAATAGTTTTTATTGAGAGGCGCCATTATTCTATTTATTTCCTTTATCCTCTCAATTATGTTTATGAACGAAATTGGAAGTAAATGATTTTCATATTTGGACTTTTTAGAAAATATTTTCAAGAACTCTGCTTCAAGAAGTATCATTTGAGACTTTTCTTTGATAAGGCATTGTATTTCAGATTGCGAGAAAGGCCCTTTCCCAATATAATAAGAGAGGGTCTTTACCCTACTTCCCAATCTTACAGAATGATTCAAGTAGTAATATACCTCTCCCTTAACACTCTTTTTTATTAAATAAACCATTTAATATTTCCGAATAGTAATTAGTATACAATTCATTTTAGTACTACATTTTATAATTGTATTGGTATTTTTTAAAGTTGTAAGAGTAAAAATGAGGCATATTTAGTCTACCATGGAGACTGACTCCATCCATTAAATGATTCTCTTGATAACTATATCTTAAAGAGCCGAGAACATATCAGTGGCACTTATAAAGTCAAATTGTTCAAGGGAAATATCGAAATAATTAAAAGAGAATTGACTTCATCATTATTTATTCCCAAAATAAGATCAATAAGGGGGGTATTGATTAGAAAATTTCTAAGGATGCTGCAAAAGTTATAGGCCTTGTATGAAATTTTAGCAAAAAGGCCTAGATAAATATTTAAATTTTTATTTAATTATCGTAATAAGGAAGTGCCAAAATGGCTAAACTATGGAAAAAAAAATATGAACTAGATAAAACTGTTGAAGACTTTACAGTTGGTGATGATTATCTTTGGGATTCGCGCCTTATTAAAGCGGATATAATTGGAAATATCGCTCACTCGACAATGCTTCAAAAGATAGGAATTATTTCAGACGAAGAACTTCAAAATATCAAAACTAGTTTGATGGATATTTTAGATTTACATGAGCAAGGGAAGTTCAAGATAAATAAAGAAGATGAAGACGTACACACGGCAGTAGAAAATTTTTTAACTAAAAGACTGGGCGATGTTGGGAAGAAAATCCATACTGCAAGAAGTAGAAATGATCAAATACTCTTAGATGTTAGATTATATTCTAAAGAAAGATTATTTGAAATAATTGAAAATCTTCTTAATCTTTGCAAGGTATTGTTGAAATTCTCAAAGGAAAATGAATTTATCCCTATGCCCGGAAGAACACATACACAGAGAGCAATGCCCTCTTCTGTAGGCCTTTGGGCTAGTGCTTTTATAGAAAGCCTGTTGGACGACCTATACTTATTAAAAAGTGCCTTCAATCTCAATAATCAGTCGCCTCTAGGAAGTGCTGCAAGTTATGGGGTTAACCTAGATATAGATAGAGAGTACATTGCATCGCTTTTAGGGTTTGAAAAAGTACAAAATAATGTCTTATATGCAAATAACAGCAGAGGTAAAATAGAGTCAATAATCATATTCACTATGTCACAGATAATGATGGATCTTTCAAAGTTTGCCAATGACCTAATCTTATTTTCTATACCTGAATTTAATTATTTTTCTCTTCCTGATGAATTTTGTGGTGGGTCAAGTTTAATGCCACAAAAAAAGAATCCAGCTTTGCTTGAACTAACACGGGCCAAGGCACAGGTTGTAAACTCACATTGTTTTAGAGTAACTGAGATAATAACTTCTTTATATTCAGGATATAATAGAGATTTCCAATTAACTAAAGGGCCCTTAATAGAGAGTTTTGATATTACACAGCAAACATTATATCTCTTAGGGTATTTCATACCTAAAATAAAAGTAAATGAAAATATTTTAATTAATTCTTTTACGCCTGAAATTTATGCAACAGATAGGGTATTAGAGCTTGTGAAGGAAGGTATGCCTTTTAGAGACGCATACAAAGAAGTTGGAATTAATCTTGATTCTCTAAATAACAAAAATCCTGTTGAAAATATTAAGTCAAAGATTCATGTTGGAGCTACAGGAAATCTTAATCTTTCAAAAATAGAAAGTATGATTAAAGAAGAAGAAATTGAATTATTGGCAAATCAGGAAAAGTTTATGAAAAAAATAGAAAAGTTGATCAAAATATGATGCATGGTGTAGCATGAAAGAATATGACTATATCATAATTGGAAGTGGTGCAAGTGGTGCTGCTGTAGCAGAAAAGATCTCATCTGAGTATGAGGTCTTGGTGCTGGAAAAAGGTAATTACCTTAAACTAAGTGAAGCTCATAAAGGATACTTTAAATCATCTTCTTGTAAAGATTTCAACAAGCATGGGAAAGTTGATGTATTAAGTTGCAATGCTGTTGGAGGTACAACGCTTTTAACTATTGGTAATGGTATACGAACTCAGGAAAAAAAACTTGAAAGTCTGGGCATTGATATTAAAAAAGAATTAGATGAGGTTGAAAAAGATTTTAACGTATCCCCTATACCAAAAAATATGCTAGGCGAGAGAACAAAACTATTTATCGATATATCAAAAGAGTTGGGATTTGAGTCCAAAATAATGCCAAAGATGATAGACGTTACAAAATGTAAAAATTGTGGAAAATGCAATATGGGATGTCAATTCCAAGCAAAAAAAACTTCGTTATATTATGTTGAAAAGGCCATATCCAAAGGAGCAGAGTTAAAAACTAATTTTGAAGCTTTGAAGATTATAAAAAGGGGCAATGAATATACTGTTGAAGGTATACAAGATGGAAATTATAAAAGTATTTCTTCAAAGGAAGTAATTCTAAGTGCAGGTGCCCTTGATACTCCTAAAATTCTTAACAATTCTGGAATAATGACGCCAAAAAATTTATTTGTAGATATCTACGTTACTATAGGCGGAAAGTTGAATTATTCTTTCAAAGAGGAGATAAATATGGCAGCGTATATACCTTTCAAAGATTTCATGCTATCCCCTTATTACTCAGAAAGAATAATTAAAATTCTTGGTGAAGAAAAAATAGAATCCAAAAGAGAAAATATAATTGGGATAATGACTAAAATAAAAGACGATTCATTTGGGTTTGTTGGAAAAGACTATATCGAAAAATACTGCACTGGAACAGATGTTCAAAGAGTCTCAAACGGTGTTGCCGTAGCGTCACAAATACTAAAAAAGGCAGGAGTAGATAAAATTGTTTCTACTGAAGCTGCTGGTGCCCATCCTGGGGGAACGGCGCCTTTGGGCATTACTGTAGATAATCAATTTAGGACAAAAATGGGTTTTTATGTGTGTGATGCGAGTATATTGCCAGAGTCACCTGGCGCACCACCACTTCTTTCACTAATGGCTTTGGGTAAAAAACTTGGGGCAAACATCTTAAACTCCTCCTAATGGAACTTTTTCATTAGGATTTACAATAATGTCTAAAAGCATTGGGCCCTTTGAGCCCAATACTTCATTAATTCTTTTCTTTAATTCGCTTTTATCCTTTACCCTCATAGATGGAATTTTAAGACCTTTTGAGATTTCAACAAAATCATTTTTTCCTAAAGCAAATTTATATTTTCCGCCAAATTTCACATCTTCATATTGCTTAATTGTTCCTAATACTCCGTTATTTATCAAGAATATTTTGACGTCGATATTATTTTCAGAAAGAGTAAGTAATTCCCCCAACACCATCAAAAGTCCACCGTCACCAGTTACTAAAATAACATTTTTTTTAGGATTTGCTAACTTAGCGCCTATAGCTGCTGGTAATCCAAATCCCATTGCCCCGAATGAATGTGAACAAATAAAAGTTCTTGGGAAATGAACTTTTTTTAGAATATGTGTCCACACAGTTATTGACCCAGTATCAGTAACAACGATGTCCTCTTTGTTAAGTTTTTGAAGTATTTCTAGAATAGCAGCTTGTGGCCGCAGAGGTTTTGAAGAAGATGAAATACCTTCTATTCTTTTAGGTGGATTTTTAGTTATCCAAAGACCGTTTTTCTGTGATACACCAATTAAAAAATTATTAATTACTTCATTGATATCCCCTACAATAGAAAAGCTGCTAGAGAAGTTTTTACTTGTCTTATCAATATTCACATCTATTATCTTCTTGGGTTTATCAAAAATGCCGTAGGATGTTCTATCTGAGAATTTTGTTCCAAATGAGAGTAATAGATCTGACTTTTCAAAGGCTATCTTAGCATTATCTGTACCTCTAACTCCAAGAGTCCCAAATGCATATGCATCATCCTCATCAATTATTCCTCTTCCAGGTAGTGTTGTGACAACTGGAGCCCCAATTTTATTAGATAAAGAGAGAATATTATTCCCAGAATTAGAAGTAATAGAACCATATCCAGAAAGAATTAATGGCCTTTTAGATTCATTAATCAATATAATGGCTTCATTAATTTTATCTATGTCAAGCCTAGTTTTTAGTCGTTTTTCCTTAAAATAAAAATCTGATTGGTATTGTAATTCAAGTAAATCAGTTGGGATTTCTATATGTACGGGTCTTGGCCTTCTTGTTATCGCTTGAAAAAATGAATTTCTAACTTCTTGGTATAAGTTATCTTTTAATCTAATATTCCTCTTCGTGATGTGAGATGTCATTGAAAGCACATCAACTTCCTCGAAGGCATCAGTTCCTATTTTATTGCTAGGAACTTGTCCAGTAATTAAGACTAAAGATGATCCGTCTTTGTATGCGCATGCTAATCCCATCAGTGCATTTACAGAGCCAGGGCCAGTTGAAGTAAGTGCAGAAGATATTCTGCCACTTGATCTATAAAATCCATCAGCACTATGAACTGCAGACTGTTCATGAGATGACCTAATAACAGAAATACCACTATTCATTAACTCATGATAAAGGGGCAATATATCTCTCCCAGGATACCAAAAAAGAGTGTCAACTCCAGAATCCTTAATTGCTTTTGATACAATTTTCGCTCCAGAGTATGAGTTTTTCATTCTCTAACCTTTTGAAAGTATTTCTTGAACCATATTCTTGAATTCTTTATCGCCCACCTTTGCGCCCCTTTCAGCCATCTCTTTAATTTTAAGGATTAGTGTTTCTTTTTCACTTTGAGGAACTGATAAGCGTAACTCTTCTAGTTTGGCATCAATACAACTCATTCCACAGTGTTTTCCTAGGATGATTCTTCGTTTTTGTCCAACTAATTCGGGTGAATATGGCTCATAAGTCAATGGCTCTGCTCTAACTGCCAAAACATGTATCCCCGATTCATGTGCAAATACATTGTCCCCTATTATCGCTTTATTTTTTGGGACAGGCATTGTGGTATATTTTTCAACTAATCTTGAAAGTTCATATATTACTTCATATTTGAAAGGCATCTCTATCCCATAAAGTAATCTGAGCCCCATAATCACTTCTTCCAATGAGGCATTGCCTGCTCTTTCTCCTAATGCATTCATAGAAGTTGAAATAGCTCTAGCTCCGGCTTCAAAAGCAGCAAGCGAATTTGCAACTGCAAGTCCAAAATCATCATGACAATGAACACCTATAGTATTATCAATGCTATTCTTTATTTGACTAACGAGATATCTCATGCCCATAGGTCTTATAGATCCGGTAGTATCAGCTATGTGAATCCTATCTGCTCCTGCTTCAGTTGTTGATTTATAGAGTTCAAGAAGGTAGTCTAAATCTGTTCTTGTAGAATCCTCGGCAGTAAATGCAACAAAAATTCCATGACTTTTACCATATTCAACTGCTTCTACTGCTTTTGAGAGGGCTTCTTCTCTAGTCATTTTTAATTTGTATTTTAAATGAAGATCTGATGATCCAATAAAAGTTATAATTCCGTCAACATCACACGACAGGGCAACATCAATGTCGCTCTTTAAAGTTCTAGTTAAAGCCAAAACTTCTGAATTTAATGACTGCTTCATTATATTCCTTATTGCTCTCCTCTCACCATCAGACACTACGGGAAATCCTGCTTCAATTTGATTAACACCAAGTTCATCAAGCTTGATAGCAATGTCAATTTTTTCATCCGGGGTAAAACAAATGCCTGGAGTCTGCTCCCCATCCCTTAAAGTAGTGTCATAAACAATAATATCTTTTGGATCAACTTTTAAGTTGACATTTTCAACAAAATTATAAGGACTAACAAATGATTTCATAATCTTACGGCCTCTTCGGGATCTTCAGAGTAGCCTAGAGCAGCAATAGCTCCTATCAATCCCCATTTATCCATTAAGACTTCTAAATTTTTTATTTTTTTTGAAAAGCTGATAGCTTCTTCTAAAGACATTAAAGAAGTTTTAGTTTTATAAGAATAATTTTTAATCTCTTCACTAATACCTATACCAGATAGCATGACTAAGCCTGTTTCCTTTGACAAAGTATGTTTATTAAAAAGTTCATATATCCTATCTCTAAACATTGAAATGTTTTTTGGAACAACACCAAAAGTCAATGCTGTGCTAACACAATTTTGAGTTTTATGGGGGTTTCTTGGATATAGTTGAACTAAAGTATGCCTAAGGTAATCTGCCAATCTTTCTTTTTCAATAGTATATGCAATTTCATTAGCTAAAGACCATGTGGCGCCTTCTTCTTTAGTATCTGTATCGTCAACTCCAACTACAATCTTCTGTTTTAAGTCAAAAGATAGTATGGCTTTACTTAATCCACTTCCACCGCCATAATCAAGAATCTCAATGGAACGAACTCCTTCTGCAAGCCCTCTATTCAACACAGCCCCAACTCCACCTCCACCTAATCCAGCATACGTAATATCAACAGTGTCTTTATGGATCTTTACTCTCTCTATTCCTGCTGCAGAAAATCCTGCTTTAAGGTCAAGATCGCAATTACCTTCTTTTAATTTAAAAAAACTTTGGCTTCCTTCACAAATTGCATTAATAATCAATGAAGATGCTTTAGGGTAATGATATGTTACCCAAGAAGCAGTTGCCATCCCTCTAGGGTGTTTTTCGAAAATTTCAATCAATTTTTTTTCTTTGTCTGCTAGAACTACAATTTTTTCAAATGGAGAAATCCATGTTTTATTGCCAAATGCATTAAAAAATTCATCTCTAGTGTATTTCAATTGATCACCCTATGTATAGATGTATAAATATTATTTATTGTATGGGCCCACTGGGATTTGAACCCAGGACCTCCACCGTGTGAGGGTGACGTCATGACCAACTAGACCATAGGCCCAGTTTTTAGTAATATTAAAAGTTTAAAAGAGTTATCCATTTATGGACTCGGCGGGATTTGAACCCGCGGCCTCGGCATTGCGAATGCCGCGCTCATACCAGCTGAGCTACGAGCCCCAATTAGCCAATTATACTTATGTTTTTAAATTTAATTGCAATTAAAATATAAAAATAAAAAATAAAAATGTAGGAAACCTATGTCTGGAATTAGGTTAAACTACAAATATTAGATTAATCTAATATTTATAAGGCTTTTGGTTGTTTTCAAATTAACAATTAATTATTTAAATAAACAGAAAGGTGTATAGAATATGAGAATAAAAGCAACGCAAATTATTGGTGCAATAATAAGTATTATAGGATTCGTCCTTATGCTTTCTAATATTTTTGGATATAAATTAGACTTTTTACCATTAAAGGAAGGTATATTCAGTCTAGGATTGGTCATAATTGTTATAGGACTCATTGTTGCATTTAAAATACCAAGCGATGAAGACTATTAGATTATTTTAAATAATATTTTTTACATAATAAATATGAAAAAGTATGAAGGTCTATAATGAAAATATTAATTCTATTGTTGGTATTCTAAAAAATGTAATATATTAACTAAAAACATTAGAATTTTATAATTAATGATGATTCCAATTCCATGTGTAGAGAAGATCTCTTTGATTTTTATTCTTTTTTTTACCAAAAATTTTTATTAGGATAGCACCGCCTATAAATCCCCCGAGGTGTGCCATATACGCGACCCCCCCATATGGATCAATAAAATTAAATAATAGCTGTAGAGCAAACCATATTATAAGATAGTACAGTGCTTCAATTTTATAAATTCTGATAAATCCAAAAGGTATCACCGTACTTATTTTATTTTTTGGATAAAGAACTATATACGCACCTAAAACTCCAGATATAGCACCAGATGCTCCAACAGTAGGTATAACGGATTCGGCATTAAATGCCATGTGTGAAAATGCTGCAATTATGCCGCAGATTAGATAAAAAATAATATATTTAGTTTTTCCTAGGTTTGATTCAATATTATCCCCAAAAATTATTAGAAACCACATATTTCCCAATAGATGGCCCCAGCTTCCATGCATAAATTGATGTGTTATTATTGTCCAAATGTCGATTCCATGAAGGAAATTTTTTGGAATGAAAGCAAAAATATTGTTTAGAGAATCGCCGCTAAAAAAATTGATAGAATACAATAACACGTTTGTTAGTATCAATCCATAGGTGATATAAGGTCGTTCAATAGAAATATTTTCATCTGCTATAGGGAACATATGAGTATAGTTTTTATATAATATTTATAAAGTTTTAGAATTTATGAATCCCACATGCAATTATCAAATTA
>JAAZKM010000278.1 GCA_012799835.1 Candidatus Methanofastidiosia archaeon | reverse complement strand
TAGAAAAAACTAAAATTAAAAGAATAGATATAGAGTGACTAGGAGTGAAGTAAAAAGCTCCACTTTATTAAATTTACTATCTTGCAGCTTACCCAAAATTAAAAAGATTTGATTAGACAGTTAAAACTTTGGTATATGTATAGTAATCAATCACATATAAGGAGGAATAGAAAATGAATGTTATTGTTTATTCAACACCAACTTGACCATGGTGCACAAAGGTAAAGGATTACCTAAGTTCTAAAAATGTTTCTTTTGAAGATTATGATGTTTCCAAGGACCAGGAAAAAGCTATTGAAATGGTTCAAAAATCAGGACAAAGAGGAGTTCCTGTTTTAGATATTGATGGCCAAATTATCGTAGGTTTTGATAAATCAGGTATAGATAAGTTATTAAATTTATAGTTTAAAAGCTCCAATTAATTGGAGCTTTTAATATTTTTTTATAGATTATTAAAAGTTATTAAAAGACATTCACACAATATATTCGCACAATATCTATAAATCACTAGCAAGAGAATTTAGTCAGTGGTATAATATAACATTGTGGGGGTGAATTACTTGGCAAGACCAATGAAAGAAAGAAGAGTTTGTTGTCTTCCTGAAACTGATCTGTTTGGACCACTTAACAGAAGAGCTTTTAATGATGTTGAAATTCTTATGAGCGTTGAAGAATATGAGACAATTAGACTTATAGATAAAGAAGGTCTTATGCAGGAAGAGTGTGCAGAGAGAATGGATGTAGCAAGAACAACAGTTCAAAGGATATACATCAATGCAAGGAAAAAAATTGCTGATGCAATAGTTGATGGTAAAATTTTAAAAATAGAAGGTGGCACATATAAGCTTTGTGAAGATGACTGTGACAGAGAGTACTTTTACTGTGGAAGAGGCCATGGACAAAGGCAATTTAGAAATAGACGTAAAAGATTTGGAGAAAACAATGACAAATAACTTAGAAAGAAGGCGCGTTGTAAATGAGCGAAACTTGCAATGAAAATTGCAGTACTTGTGGAGAAGATTGCAATGAAAGAAAAGAAGAACAATTTGATTTTTCTATAAAACTAAATAAAAATAGTTCAGTAAAAAAAGTTATAGGAATAGTTAGTGGAAAAGGTGGAGTAGGTAAATCTCTTATTACATCTATGCTAGCTGTGAATTCTAACAAAAAAGGCTTTAAAACTGGAGTATTGGATGCAGATATCACAGGGCCCTCAATTCCAAAGGCATTTGGAATTCATGGAAGAGCTTTGTCAAAAGGTAATACTTTGTTGCCTAAGACTAGTGATACTGGCATAAAGATAATGTCTGTAAATCTCATATTAGAAAAGGATACAGATCCGGTTATATGGAGAGGTCCTATAGTATCAGGAGTTGTAAAACAATTTTGGACTGATGTTGAGTGGGGAGATATTGATTTTATGTTTGTTGATATGCCTCCTGGAACAGGGGATGTTGCATTAACAGTATTTCAATCATTGCCAGTTGATGGGATAGTTATAGTAACTTCGCCTCAAGAGCTTGTATCTATGATTGTTACAAAAGCATCAAACATGGCTAAAATGATGAATATTCCGATTCTTGGCATTGTTGAAAATATGTCCTACCTAACATGCCCGGATTGTGGAAAGAAAATAAATGTATTTGGAGAAAGTAAAATAGAAGAAGTTGCAAAAGAACAGGGTATTGATTATTTTGTTAGGGTACCCATAGACCCAAATATTTCAACAGCTGTTGATAAGGGTTTAATTGAACAATATGATGTGAGCGTATTAGATGATTTGATTGAAAGATTAAAATAACAAAGGACATAAAATATTATATCAGGAGGAAAAGATGAAAACAAGAAAAATGGTAATATCTGGCTTGCTTATAGCCATAGGGGTATTTTTGCCCATAATATTTCATAGTATGAGCATGGGTGGGCAAATATTCTTGCCGATGCATATACCAGTATTAATAGCGGGGATACTGCTTGGTCCTTTATATGGAACTTTAGTTGGATTAATAACTCCCATGCTAAGTAGTTTTTTTACTGGAATGCCACCTGCTTTTCCAATGCTACCAATAATGGTATTTGAGCTTGGAACATATGGATTGGTATCAGGATATTTCTCAAAGCTATTTCCTAAGAAGATATTTATACCACTATTAGCTGCAATGATTGATGGTAGAATAGCTGCTGGATTAGTAGTATTTGTGTTATCTAGATTTTTTGGTGCGAATATAAAACCATTAATTTTTTTAAAGGGTGCTATTATAACTGGCTTACCAGGGATAATAATTCAACTGAT